>NZ_JBNGOY010000006.1:0-146115 GCF_050589805.1 Carboxylicivirga fragile
TATTAACTTATGAAGGTGATGATCAGAAGGCGCTAGAGTTCGCCACAGCAGCTTCTTGTTTAAAGCACACTATTAAAGGTGATTATAATTTAGTATCAGTTGAAGAAGTGGAAAAACTAATGGGAGGTGATGCCTCCGGTCGAGTAAGTCGTTAAAATTTTTGGTGGATTAGGCTGTGTTGAAGGAAAGTTTGAAAGACGGAATTCAGCACAGCCGACTCACATTACTATATAAACAAATGGCAAAGTATACAAGAATAGAAGTGTATCAGGCAATGAAAACGACAGGTGTCGTGCCCGTTTTTTATCATGCTGATATTGAAGTTTGTAAAGCAGTTGCTAAAGCCTGCTACGACGGTGGAATACGAGTATTTGAATTTGTTAATCGAGGCGACTTCGCTCACGAACTATTTACCGAATTAAATAAGTTTGCTTTGGCTGAATTGCCTGGTATGATTATGGGAGCTGGATCCGTAGTTGAAGAAGGAACGACAGCTCTTTACATTCAAAATGGTGCCAACTTTATAGTGTCACCACTTTTAAATGAACAGATGGCGAAAGTTTGTAGTCGTCGTAAGATTATGTGGTCACCAGGTTGTGGAACCATTTCTGAAATTAATAAAGCTCAGGAACTTGGTGCAGAAGTAGTGAAAGTATTTCCAGCATCAGAAGTCGGTGGGCCATCTTTTGTGAAAGCAGTGAAAGCACCAATGCCATGGACTGACATTATGCCTACTGGCGGGGTTACCTGTGAAAAAGAGAATTTAAAACAATGGTTTGCCGCAGACGTGACTTGTGTAGGTATGGGGTCTAATCTTTTTCCTAATGATATTATAGACAATAAGGATTGGCTAGCACTCGAAGAGAAAGTTAAAGAATTGATTGAAACAATCCGCAGTATAAAAAGCAAAATATAAGAATATGACAAAATCAACAAATGTAACAACGAAGTATCGTTATCGAATTTTATTGATGCTGGTTTTTGCTACTACCATTAATTACTTCGATAGAAGTATTATTGGTGTTTTGGCTCCAATATTAGAAGATGTGTTTGATTGGACTAACACAGACTATGCAACAATTGTTATTGCCTTTAAGGTAGCTTATGGAATTGGTATGCTTACTATGGGTGGTATTATCGATCGTTTGGGAACTAAAAAAGGTTACATGCTGGCCATTGGTATATGGAGTTTGTTTGGTATGGGACATGCATTGGTCGTTCAAGAGATTACGCTTTTTAATATGACAATTACCAGTGTAGGTTTATTTGCTATTGCTCGTTTTGGTTTAGGTTTTGGTGAAGCGGGGCATTTCCCTGCAGCCAATAAGACTGTTGCAGAGTATTTTCCTAAAAAAGAACGCGCGTTTGCAACGGGCTTATACAATGCTGCCACAAGTATTGGGGCGATTGCTGCGCCATTTGTGGTAGGAGCAATTGTTGATAAGCATACCGGTGAAGGTTGGAAAATTCCTTTTCTAATAACAGGGGCTTTAAGTTCTATATGGGTTGTTTTATGGTTAAAAGTTTATAAGAAACCTGAAGAGAATCCAAATATCTCAAAAGAGGAATTGGATTATATTAACTCCGATGAAGTTGTTACCGAAAGTACTGAAAAACTTTCCTGGGCTAAAGTGTTGCCAAAGCGACAAACATGGGCTTTCGCTGTAGCAAAAATTTCTGATGCGGTTTGGTTCTTCTATTTGTTCTGGGGTGCTAAATACATGGCTTCTACATACGGTATAGATATTAAAAGTATGGGACTTCCATTTTTGATAATATATGCTTTAGCAGATGGAGGAAGTATCATGGGTGGATGGATATCTGGTCACTTTATGAGCAAAGGATGGTCTGTAAATAAGGCACGTAAGAGAACGATGTTAGCTTGTGCATTAATAATTTTACCGGTCAGTTATGTAGCTTTTGCTGAGAACTTGTATGTAGCGGTTGTTTTAATTGGTATTGGAGCGGCTGGTCATCAGGCTTGGATGGCTAATATTTTTACAATAGTATCTGATATTTTCCCAAAGAAAGCAATCGCTTCTGTTACTGGAATCGGAGGTATGGTTGGAGTAGTCGCTGCTGCTATTGCCGATGTTGCTTTAGGTACTGTTCTTGATAGTTCTGGAAATACGGGTTACTTCTGGGCATTCCTTATTGGTGGCGCCATGTACTTAGTTCTTTTAGGTATTGTACAATTACTTGTACCTAAAATGACTCCGCTTGATGAGAATTTGAATTTAGTAAAAGAATAATATTTAAATAATACAGTTATGACAACAATAAATTACGACCGTCGCAGAGCCTGTCATCCGGGAGACGTTAAAAACTACGATACAGAGAAGTTAAGAAAAGAGTTTCTGGTGGAGACTTTATTTGTAAAAGACGAAATAAACTTGAGTTACTCACAATACGAACGTTACATTCTTGGGGGAGCATTTCCTGTTGACCAGGAGTTGGTGATGGAGACCATTGATGCCATTAAATCCGAATATTTCTGTGAGCGTCGCGAGTTAGGTGCCATCAATATTGCTGGTGATGGTATTGTAACGGTTGATGGTATTGAGTACCGGTTAAAAAATAAAGAGGCTATTTATATTGGCCGAGGGAGTAACGAAGTGAAGTTTGCCAGTGCAGATAAAAGTAATCCAGCTAAGTTTTACTTGAGCTCAACTCCAGCGCACAAGGAGTATGCAACAACAGTTGTTAATAAAGAAAAGGCGAACATCCTGAACTTGGGTTCGCAGGCAACAAGTAACGAGCGTACAATTTATCAGTTGATCGTACCAGGTATTGTTGAGTCGTGTCAGTTAGTAATGGGTTTAACCGAATTACATGAAGGTTCGGTGTGGAATACGATGCCAAGTCATACACACGATCGTCGCATGGAAGCTTATTTCTACTTTGAAGTGCCAAAGGGACAAGCTGTTTGTCACTTGATGGGAGAACCTCAAGAAACGCGTCACTTATTTATCCACAATGAGCAAGCTGTCTTCTCTCCAGAATGGGGAATTCACTCAGGTGTAGGAACAAGCAATTATTGTTTTATATGGGGTATGGGAGGCGAAAACCTTGATTATACCGATATGGATCACATTCAGCCTGACGAGTTACGTTAGGCTGGTAAATTCACATTTTTTAATCATTAGAAAAAAGAAAACTCATGATAAACGAATTATTTGGATTAGAAGGTAAAGTTGCTCTAATCACAGGTGGAACACACGGTATTGGAATGGCTATTGGTAAGGTGTTGGGCCAGGCAGGAGCTAAAATATGTGTTAACGATTTGTCGGAAGAGAAATTGGAAGCCTGTAAAGCTGAGTATGCTAAAGTTGGCATTGATGTATATACTTTGGTATTTAATGTGACCAACGAAGAAGAAGTGGATAAGGGCATTAGCCAAATTGAGAATGATCTTGGTGGTGTCGATATTTTGGTTAACAATGCTGGAATCATCAAACGTATTCCAATATTGGATATGCCGATTGCCGATTTTAAGCAAGTAATAGAAGTTGACTTAGTTGCTCCATTAATTGTAGCTAAACGTGTAGCGCCTGGCATGATTAAAAAACGTGCTGGTAAAATTATCAACATGTGTTCGATGATGAGTGTGTACGGTCGTAATTCTGTTTCGGCATACGCAGCGGCCAAAGGTGGACTGAAATTACTAACGGCTAACATGTGTTGTGAGTGGGCGAAGTATGGTGTTCAAATCAATGGTATTGGACCAGGTTACATCGCGACTTCTCAAACGGCAGAAATTCGTGAAGGTGGTCACCCGTTTAACGATTTAGTGATGACACGTACGCCTGCTGCTCGTTGGGGCGAGCCTGAAGACATTGGTAATGCAGCTTTGTTTCTAGCTTCTAAAGCTAGTGAATTTGTAAACGGTCACGTACTTTACGTAGATGGCGGTATTTTGGCCAATTTCGGATATGTGAAAGGTGAAAATGACATAGAAGAATAGTTATGAAGCAAATAGTCTCTATAGTGTTTGTTGCAGTCCTGCTCGTTATGAGCAGCTGCAACCAACAGCAAGTAAAATTATCTGTTAGTAATCCTTCTGATTTACAACGAAGCAATGAGTTGGTTCGCGTCAGCTTGACAGATAAAGGGTTCGATTGTTCTCATTTGGTAGTTAAGGAGAATGTCAATGGGCTCGAAGTACCAAGTCAACTATTAGATTCGGATGGGGATGATAAGGTAGATGCCATAACTTTTATGGTTAATCTGGAAGCTCAAGAGGAAAAGACTTTTTTAATTGTGCCTGGAGAAACTACTAAAATCACCGATGAAGTGAGAACGTTCGCACGTTTTGTACCAGAACGCACTGATGATTTTGCCTGGGAAAATGATCGAGTGGCGTTTCGTACATACGGACCAGAAGCTCAGCGTATGGCTGAAGCTGGCGAAAAGGGTGGTACTTTATCCAGTGGGATTGACTGCTGGTTAAAAAAAGTAGATTATTCCATCATCAATAAGTGGTATCAGGGCAATGTCGATGAGCCTGGTTATTATCATATCGACCATGGCGAAGGCCTGGATAACTACCATGTTGGGCCTAGTCGTGGATGTGGGGCAACTGGTGTTATGTTCGATGGAAAACTATTTGCAGCATTTAATTTTACAGCACATAAGGTTCATAACAATGGACCTTTATTATCCGAATTTACATTGAACCATGCGCCATACCAAGTAGGAGCCTCAACTGTGAAAGAAACGAAACATGTTTCGATCCAGTTAGGCACTAATTTTACCAAGTATGTGGTTGAAGTGGAAGGTGCCGATACGTTAACGGTAGGATTAACCTTGCACGATCAACTTGGTAAAGTTACTGAAAACAGCACTTGGATCAATTATCATACACCGCATAAAGGTGAAGAGTTAAATACAGCTATGGTCGCACATCCTGATTATTTGCTAAGTACATCACAGATCAAATCAGATATAAAAGATGAAAGCCATGCATTGATGCACCTGAAAGTGATCGACGGTAAGGTGGAATTTTATGCCGGTTTTACCTGGAGTGGAAGTAAGCAATATGGAGATAATGATGCTTGGGAGAGTTATCTGAATAGTTTTGCTGAAAAGATTAAGTATCCGATAAGCGTTAAGTTCCGCTAAAGATTAAGTAGATGAGTTCACTATTGATAAAGTTCATAGCCTCTTAGTTAAAAATAATCTGAAAATATTTTATTTATGAGATCAAAAATAATAGGCACATTCATAGTTTTATTCATTGCTAATGGCTTGTGTGCACAGCAAAATATTAATGAAGATATCTTAAATAAAATCAATGGTGAACTACCCCGATTGACGGTTCTTAATGAATTCATTAAAGCAGATCAATATGATCAGGCAATGAATGAATTACTAGAATTATATCGCTCAAAAGAAAATATCTATTTGAATGTTTCAAATAAGGACCTTTCATACATAAAGTCGCATTATAAAAGTGATGTAAGGAAATCAATACAGACGGCTGATGAGGTGCTGAATAAATGTTTTTTATTTCGCTATGATTGGGATATGGAGAAAACGAATATTCCCTATCAGTTTAAAGAAGAAATAGATTGGACTGCCATACCCAATGGGGATGAGGAGTGGTGCTTCATGTTAAACAGGCACCGATACTGGATTGATTTAGGGAAAGCTTATTTTCTTACAAAAGATGAGAAATATGCTAAGGTATTCACCCAGCAAGTTAGTCATTGGATTGATAAGAACCCGTTAGAAGATAGTTTGAAGTATTATTCATGGAGAAGACTTGAATCTGGTATTCGTTGTGAAAACTGGGTGAAAGCATTTGAATATTTTAAGAATTCAGAAAGCATTACGCCTCATTTTTTTTCTAAATTCATAGGTTCCTTATATCAGCATGGGGAGTACTTAAACAGTGGGTTTAGTAACTTCTCGAAAACGAGTAATTGGGGTGTGATTGAGTTTAATGGTTTGTATACACTCACACACTTTTTAGAGGATTTTAAAGTAGCCGATCAATGGCAGAGAAGTGCCGTAACTTGTTTGAATACCTGTATTGGTCTACAAATAATGGAAGATGGAACACAATGGGAGCAATCTCCAATGTACCATAATGAAGTGTTTCATTGTTATATGAACGTTATTTTTCTTGCAAGGCATAATAATTTTGAATTATCATCTTTGATTGTTGAGAAAACCAAAGCCATGGCTTATGCGAATGTTCAATGGCAAAAACCAAATTACCATCAGCCTTTATTAGGAGATAGTGATGATACGGATACGCGTGGTATACTTACAACCGCAGCTTATTTGTTTTTAGATCCAACTTTAAAGTCAAGGGCTTATTCTGAATTTGATTATGAAAATATGTTTCTATTCGGGAAAGATAAGCTAATTAGTTATAAGAAAATGGATTCACATAGTCCTAGTTTTGTATCTACTTATCAGAATAGCTCAGGTGATTTATATATGCGTAACTCTTGGACGGAAGATGCAAGCTATACAAGTTTACATATGAAAAAATTAGGTTGTGGTCATGGGCACGACGACCTTTTGCATATTAATTTATTTGCTAACGGGAGAGATTATCTGGTTGATGGCGGAAGGTATACATATGTAGAGAGTAAGTGGCGCAAATTGTTTAAAAGTAATATCAGTCATAATACCTTAGGAGTAGATAACTTGCCTAACTCCGTTTATGCCAATTCGTGGCAGAATTCATACGGTGCAAGGTCTGAGGGAGTATTCACAAAGCTGGAAGATGTTTATGATTATGGTGAAGCAGAGAATACTGCTTATAAGAGGCTGGAAGATCCTGTTATAATGAAACGAAGAATGTTGTTTTTAAAGGAAGCTAATGTTTGGCTCGTATTTGATAGCTTTTCAGCTAATAAAAGGCATACCTATTCACAGTACTTCAATTTTCCAAATAAAAATGTGCTTATCGAAGATGGTACTTTAGTCACGACATATGAAGCAAATAATTTAAAAATACAGCCAATAAAAGATGTTGATATTAAGCTGTCTGATGCATGGTGGTCTCCTGAATACAACCTTAAAAAGAAGAGTTTACGAGCAGAACTATCTATTGAGTCAACCGGCTTTGACTCATTTATTACTTTGCTGTATTTTCCAGAACAAACAAATATAAGTTATCAACGTGTTCCTGTCTATAGTCTTAATAGACAATTATTTACTGATAAAGAGGCGGAAGCTCTTACTATTTCTTTTGAGAATAAAGAGTATACGATCATTGTCAGACATAATCGAACGAAACATTTTTTTATTGTGAATGACCAATTTTTAAGTGGAGAGGTTATTATGCTTGAGAAACAAGATGGAGTATACAAAGAAAAGGTGATTAAAGAATAGGCAATGAAAAATCTAATAACCCTATATTTTACTTTACTATTACTCTCTAGTTGTCAAACGAAAGAAATCGAGTCATGGAACCTTATTCCATACCCAAATTCAATTTCTTATTGCGCTGGAAACTTTAGTTTTAAAAATGGAATTACTTTTCTGAGTTCAGATAGCTGTCTAAATCAAACTGTATTCTTATTCAAAGAAAGATTTAAAGATTTTGATATTGTAACTGATGATAAATCTATCGAAACAATAGAATTGATGTTGGTAGATTCATGTAAAATAAAATCAGAGGCTTATGAATTAGTTGTTAACAAAAAACGAATAACACTTACAGCATCAGATGCTCATGGTATTTTTTACGGTTTAATGACAATTTGGCAAGAATTAAAGTTTTCCAATAGAAAAACAATCCCTTGTGGAACCATTAAAGATGAGCCAAGATTTGAATATAGAGGATATATGTTAGATGAATCCAGGCACTTTTTTGGGAAAGAGAAAGTGAAGAAAATAATTGATATAATGGCCATGTTTAAATTAAATAAATTTCATTGGCACTTAACAGATGAACATGGTTGGCGAATTGAAATTGAGTCCTTACCTAAGCTTACCACAATAGGTGGGATTGGTGATTATACCAATCAAAGAGGAAAGGCAAAATATTATACACAAGATGAGATTCGGGAAGTGGTAAAGTATGCAAAAGAACGGTTTATTGAAATTATACCCGAAATAGATATGCCCGGGCATGCTTCTGCGGCAAATAGAGCGTATCCTGAATATTCAGGGGGAGGAAGTGATAAGCATCCTGACTTCACATTTGATGTAGGCAAAGAAACAACATATACATACTTAAATACGATATTGGAAGAAGTAGCACAACTTTTTCCTTCCAAGCACATTCATTTGGGTGGAGATGAAGTTCATTATGGGAATAATAAATGGAAAATGAATGATTCTATCCAATTGCTGATGAAACGTGAAAAATTAAAAACGCCTCTGGATGTAGAGCACTATTTTATGCGAAGGATGGCAAATTATCTATTTGAAATCAACAAAGGTATAGCTGGTTGGGATGAAATTGTAGATTCAGGTATTGGTAATGAAACAGCTTTAGTTTATTGGTGGCGTCACGACAAAGTGGAACAACTTCAAAAAGCCCTAGATAAGGAGTTTCAAATCGTTCTTTGCCCACGCCTACCTTTATATTTTGATTTTGTACAATATGAAAAGGACAGTGTTGGCAGACGTTGGGGTGATATTTTCGGCACTATCAATGATGTATACAATTATCCTGATGATGTACACGAATTCTCAGAAAAAGAAATAGTTCTAATTGAGGGTCTTCAAGGTAACTTATGGACAGAAACTGTTAAGAGTAGCAGAAGGTTTGATTATATGACTTTTCCGCGAATAATTGCCTTGTCAGAATCTGCCTGGACAAAGAAAAAGAATAAAGATATATCGCGGTTTCATGAAAATTTACCCATGGTTTTTAAGTTTCTCAATGAGGAGAGTATCTATTATTTCAACAATCTTAATCCAAGAGAACATAAAGAGCCAATTTATTAAAAGTTGATATTTCTCTATTAAGTAGCTAAAAACAAAATTGGAAATGATGAACAAAGTGTGTAAATCAACAAAATACCGATGGTTGGGTTGTTTATAGCTAGATCCATTATTCAAAGGAATACTATGACTGCTTTATTTGTTGGAAAAGGGAGTTTATTTCTCGTGAATTTTCGATTTTACCATTCAAGTTTTCAATTAAGTTAGTTGGGTACATTATTTTCCTTGTTTCCATAGGAAACTCAAAAAATATAGTCAGAACCTCTCAGTGGTGGTCTTTTCCTTCTAAAACTGGACCGCTTTAGCAGCATCTTGTGTGGGTGCAATGTAGATATTCTTCTATTTATTGTTTAAGTTTTCTTATTCTTGCATCATCATAAAAATAATCATGTTAATTTAAAAAAGAAGTAAAGTGCTTACCAATCTATTAACTACTATAATTTATTTTTGATTTCATTTCTCCACTTTTTTAATCTCTTATGCAGTTTCTTTCCACCTTTTTCCACTTCTTTTTCTAGGTAGCTCATATCATTTTTAAACTCTTCAGTCCATATATGGTGTTTAAATTCAGCCTTTCTTTTAATAAAAAGTTGTTTAGCATCATTATAAAGAATTCGTTCTCCTCTAAGAAGTTTCTTCTTTTCATCTTTAATTATTACCTCTACTTCCCCTTCATCGACTTCAACGTTAAGCTGATCCTTGTTGCTTTCCACATTAAATGAGGTTCCTAAAACACAGATATCCCCGTGATTAGTTTCAACAATGAATTGCTTGCTCTTTGGATTTACGATAAAAAAACCTTCCCCTTGAAGTATTACTTTTCGTTCATGAAAATCTTTATTGAAACTTATTTTACTATCGATATTTAGGATTATCAAAGAACTGTCTGGTAAGCTTATTATTTGAGCTGTATTCTTACTTTTAATATGTATTTGGTTACAAGAAGTTAGAGTTAAAAGGATTGCAATAAGCAATTTTGGGTATTTTTCCATATTCACAAAATTAATAAATCGACAGGCAAAATATAAATTTATTTGGTATTCATTATGTTCTTGAGGTATGGATAATATTGAACTACATCATGTGCTACTATTTCAAGATTTGACACCACCATAAATTCCACTCCAGATGTTCTGCCTCTACTTTATACATCACTGGAAGATGTGGTTATGGTGCTCAATTTAGATCTGTTAATTTAGCTTTTTATGAGGCTTTCATTCTTTCAATCTTGTTTTGATTCTTCACTTCAAGGGTGAAAAATTCTGTTGTTTGCAATAAAGATTCTGATTGACTAGACATTTCCTCTGCGCTCGCTGCCAACTCTTCACTGTTTGAAGCACTGTTTTGAGCAAGATTATTTAATTGTAATACTGCGCTATTTACTTGATTTATAGCTGAACTTTGTTCATTACTAGAAGCTGAAATTTCATGTATGAGTAGTGATGATTTAGCTAATTCTGGTAACATCATATTTAGTTTGTTTTCTGCCTTTTCTGATATTTCGTAAGCCTTGTTTGTTGTACTTACAATTTCTTCTGCTGCATTTTTACTTAATTCGGCAAGCTTTCGAACTTCAGCGGCTACAACAGAGAAACCTTTACCATATTCTCCGGCTCGTGCGGCTTCAACTGCTGCGTTTAGAGCAAGAATATTTGTCTGGAAAGCAATATCTGTTATGATATGAATTTTTTCTGAAATAGTTTTATTAGCCTTAACTGTTTCGTTACTTAAAGAAGCTACTTCTTGTATGCCAGTTTCTGCTTGTTTTGTAATTGAAGTTGCTCTGTGAGCATTATCGTTGTTTTGCAAAACACTAGCAGTTACTTCTTCTATTGAAGATGCAATCTGTTCAACAGTTGATGCTTGTTCGCTTGATCCAGTGCTTAACCCTTGGGAGGTTATTGAAACCTGTTGAGTACCAGCTTTTACTTGTTGAGAAGATGTTGTAATTGCTTCCAATACACTTTTAACTTTAAGCATCATATCATTGAGAGATGTGGCAAGAGTACCAATTTCATTTTTACTATCGATCGAAAGTGTGGATGAGAAATCACCTTCAGAAAGAGCTTTAGCAAATTTTAAACCTTTATTTAGCGGTGGAATTATACTCTTTATAATGATATATATGACGGCAGCGCTTAATATTATAGATAATAGAGTTAAAGTAATTGAAATTGTATTTATTTTTTTAAGAAAAGCAATAAGTTGATTTAAGCCTGTGGTTGCTTCATTTACTTCGCTAATAACCGATTCATCAAGTAACTCTTCTATTTTTGAGAAGGTTTCGTTTTCATATTTATCTACTATTGCTATTGCATCTTTTTTAGCTAGTGGATCGAAGGTTTTAAATAGTTGATCTCCCTCTAGTTTAATTGTATTAAACAAACCTTCTACAATCTGAAGCTGTTTTATTTCACTTGATTTACGTTCTAATGGCTTTAAAGCCTTTACTGTTTTTAAGAATTTCTCGGCAAAAATGTAAAAATACTTCTTGCCCTCAACTCCTCCAGAAGTATACTCCGACAACGAAAATAGCATATTAGTCACACTTTTCTGCAAATCAAAATAGTATATTAAACCAGGGATATCATCGTGTAAGCTTTCATTTAAATCACCTGACCTTAGGGCATCTTTATACTCTTCATTACTTAGTTTTTCTAATAATTTTATTAACTCCGTGCCTTCATTGTTTTTTAGATCATTAGCCAATTTAAGCGATTCTTTTTCTTGGATGGGGTTGTATTTTGCAAATACTTCATTTCTGATAACCTGAACATATTCAGTAACAGTTTTATCAATTAATTCCATATTTGCTTTATCCTTTGTATTGGCAGATTCTAATTTGTAAAGAATTGAGTAGTAATTAAGAAATTCCTGGTAGTTTTCTTCAAAGGCAATGTTTTCATCATCTTCGCCACTAAGGTACTCTAGTGTATTAGAATTCATATCATTAATTTCATCTAATACAAATAAATAATGTATGGCTCCTGGTACGTCATCCGTTGATGTCTCATTTGCATATTTAACACTTTTAGTATTTAGTATGAGAATTGATAGTACGACAGCTAATAGAAAAAGAATCAAGATTCCAAATCCTAAAAATAATTGATTTTTAATTTTCATAGTGATAATAATAATTGATTTTCATTGGTAAATAATGACCTAAGTACAGCAGAGGTATAGTGTTACTTATAGTTGGATTGTAATGAAAAAAGTAGTCATTTTACGAAAGTTTATTCCGAACCTTCATGTTGTCTTATGTAAAGTTATCGTGATTTGAACTTTTGGATGAATGTTAATTAAAAGAGCTAAATATTGGTGTTTAACCTTTATTATTGTGCTTGTCTGTTTTAAAGAAGCTTATTAATTCTTTCAACTGTTCTGCTTGGCTTGCCATTTCTTCTGCACTTGTTGCCAAATCTTCACTAGCGGAAGCATTTACTTGGGTTACAGTGCTTTGCTGTTGTAAGGCATTGTTGATTTGACGAGCTCCGTTATTTTGCTCTCTATTAGCTGCTGCTATTTCCTTTACCAAGGACGCTGATTTATCAATCTCAGGCAATAACTCTTCCATTCGCTTGCCTGTTTTGTCTGCCTGATTATATCCGTCTTGAGTAAGGTTGACAATTTCTTCAGCTGCTTTTTTGCTAATTTCTGCAAGTTTACGAACTTCCTCTGCAACAACTGCAAAACCCTTGCCGTTTTCACCAGCACGTGCTGCTTCTACCGCCGCATTTAATGCTAGTATATTAGTTTGAAAGGCAATGTCAGATACTATTGCTATTTTTTCAGAAATAACTTTTGTTACAGATATGGTAACTTTTGAGTTCTTCTGTACATCTTTAATACCAGATTTTGAAAAATTAGCTATTGCTTCCGCGTCCATGGCATTGTTAGTCTTTTGTTCAATGTTTGTTGTCATTTCTTCCATTGTTGACGATACTTCCTCCACCGTTGATGCCATTTGATTTGCGCCTTGTGATAATTGTTGTGCAGTAGAACTTACTTGATCACTGGCGCTTGCTATATTGATTGAACCAGAGACTATATCTTCAACTATTATTTTAAGTTTACTAGCCATTATATTCATAGCTTTAGCTAACTGCCCTATTTCATCTTCTTGATTAATGTTAATGCTCTTGCTTAAATCACCTTTTGAAATTGCGTTAACAAATGTAACAGCCTTCGCTAATGGAATGACGATTCCTCTTGCGGTGATAATTGAAATTATAGTACCTAAAATAACAGCTATTAATGAGAAAATAACTAAAACTGATTTTGCATTAATTATTTCATTATACATTCTTTCTGTTTGAAAGGAAGAAGCTTTTTCTGACAAATCAATTACTTCGCGTGCATTTAAGACCATTATTTCAGCAACTTTTTCTTGCTGCTGCATTGAAGTATGAAAGCTATTGAATTCAGTCTTGTATGTCGTTAAGTTTACTAAAAGCTCGTCGATTAGTTTTAAACTTTGAGCTTGGGTAACATTTTTTCTTAAGCCTTCTGTAAGTTCAATAGCCTTGTGATAATTCGTATTCAACTTCTGAAAATATTTTTGTTCATTAAAAATAATAAAGTCCTTTTCACTTTTTCGTATTTCTAAAAATAGCCTGGTAATTTCACCAATATCTGATAGTAATACAGCATACCGTTTCGAAGCATTTATGTTTGAATTAGAGTTGAAAAAATCCATAACAATTCCTTTTGCCTCGCTTAAAAAACTTATTACCGTCTGCCCCGAAGAACGCATTGTGGCCATATTGTCATTCTTCATGGTTTCTAAGGCAACATATTGGTCAAAAGCATTTTTGTATGCTTGAGCTTTTCCGATGATATTGTTTTTTTCATTTTTGTCCGTTTGCTTCGAATGTTTACCTTTTGACTGCTTAGCAATTTTTACAATATTGTTTACTCCTTCATGTACCTTGCCAATGTATTTATGATCTTTACGTAATATAAAATCTTTTTCAGACCTTCTCATTTGAAGCGTTTCATCAACGATATCTCTAATGGCATGACTATTGTTTACTCTCGAAACAACATTATTAAAAATAATAACGCCTATAATACTAGCTGTTATAGTTAATGCTAGGATGACTCCAAAACCTATTCCCAGCTTTGTTCCAACCTTTAAATTTTTAATTTTCATAATAGTAATAATTTTTCATACTTAAATAACGACTTGTGCTCCGCGCGAGACAAAGAGGTACTTAAATGATGAAATGGTAGGTGAAAATTTGACTCAAAAAGTAAAAGCAACTTTTTTTTACGATAAAATGAGTGGATGTTATTCTATTTGATGTAGGTTATTTGAAATGTGATTAAGAGGATTCTGATTTATTAACCAGTTTGGATAAAATTTCTTTAGGGAAAGCAAAATTATTATTCATAACCTGATTAAGAACAGTATCTAATTGGCTTGTAATATTAGCTTTATCAATAAATCCTTTAAATCCTGCACGAATTAATTGTTCCAGGTAAACCTGATCACTATTTAAGGTAATCGCTACCATCTTTAAATATGGAAATTGAAAATTGATTTGACGACCCGCTGATATACCATCCAACAAAGGCATATTAACATCCAATAACAACAAGTCAATATTTCCCAAGTTTGGATGGTTTACAATTTCGTCACCATTGTAAGCAAAGTCAATTATCTCATATTGTGGTAACTCTTCAAATAATAATTTAATACCATTTATAAATATATGACTATCATCGGCAATGATTACCTTATAATTTTCTTCTGTTTTCATGCTTTATTGAACGGAAAGGAGCTAAATAAGTTTGTCAGAAATCCCTATTTGTGTGTAGGGAAAATGCTATTTCGCATGAAGGGTTTTCCCTATTGTGAGGCTATACGCTAACAATGTTATTTTTAATTGCCCATACAATAAGACTGGCATTATTCATTGAATTAGATTTTCTCATTAGCTTTGATTTTTGACTTTCTATTGTTTTAACACTTAAAAACATAGACTCTGCTAACTGTTTATTAGTATAGCCTTTGCAGATATTCTTTAATAGTTGTTGTTCTTGTTCAGAAAGAGAAAAAGTGTTGCTGTGTGTTTCGGACGACTTGTTCTGTACTTCTTTTATGTTTGCAGCAACTCTATTTAAAAAATCGTTTGAGAAATACGTATTTCCTTTATATACCTCTCTTATGGCTTTTTCAAGATCCTTGGCGCTAAGTTGTTTAAGTATATAACCTTTTGTTCCAGCAATAAATGCTTCTCTAAAATAATTACTGTCGCTATGCATAGTTAACACTATCGTTTTAATTTCTGCATCAATCGCTAAGGCTTGTTTTATTGCTGTTAATCCATCCATGTTAGGCATGTTAATGTCCAGTAAAACGATATCGCTTTCAATCGTTTTGATGGAGTCAAGCCATTGATTACCGGTGCTGAATTCGCCAACTATTTCCATGTCAGGCCATTGATTTATAAGCACTTTTAATCCTTCTCGTACCATTTCATGATCTTCAACAATAACAACCTTAATCATATCATTAAGTTTTTTCGGGTATTTGAATATCAACATAAACACCATTGCCAATTGATGTTAAGTACGTTAAATCACCACCAAGGTTATCAATTCTGTTCTTTATATTTTCAAGTCCAAACCCCTTTCCTCTTGCCTCTTCATAATCAAAGCCAATTCCATCATCTTTATACGTCAGTTTAATACCTTTTGAGTTTTCGCTCATATCAATGCTGATGGATACAGGAGAAGCATATTTTATTGAATTATTAATTAATTCGTTTATGGATCTATATAATGCAAATTCTATGAGTTTTGATTTTACGTGTACGTTGTTGTTATTAAATTCAAACTGGATATTTGATATTGGTTGAATGTGTTCAATAAATGACTGAATAGCCTTTGATAAGCCATACTGTTCTAATATTTGAGGGCCTATATTATTTATGATGTTTCTGATCTCGATTATCGAATTGTCTAATAGGTGGTTCAAGCGTTCAATGTGTTCGCCCTTCATATTATAAACACAACTATTACCAATACTATGGGCATATATTTTCGCGGTGGAGAGTAGTGGGCCAATGCCATCGTGAAGTTCCCGAGCAATCCTACCATTCTCTTTTTTTTCAGCCTGCATCATTGTTTCAACAATAAGTCTTTTTTGTCGTTTTCTTTCAGTTAAATCATTGAATGTGCATATGGCCATATCTCCAATTATAGTATAATGTACCTCTACACTTTTTAACTCATTGTTGTTAGTTTGTAAATTATGGAATTCGATGGGAGCAATATGTTGCGCTTTAAATCCCTCTTTCATTAATAACTCTACTTCTTCCTTTTTTCGATCGTGTTGAAAAGGTTCAGGATATACTTTTAACATCCAATCATCAAATGTTGGTATATCTTTGGTTTTGTATCCAAAGTATGTGTTAAATTGTTTATTTACATGAATGATTTCTTTATTGCGATTGAGTATTCCAACAGGTATTGGTAGGTTCTCAATAGTATAATGCATGTTTTTCGAATTTTCTATTTTTTCTTTTATTTGTTGGGTATAGGCTAAAAAGGTTTTATTCAGTGCGAAACCGCCAATGCCAATAGTCATTAGCGTTAGCAGAAAATCAGATAACCATATAATACCGTTACTAGCAAATTTGATTGGTGAAATATCATAAATTAGTATTTCGTTTGTATATAATATCATGAAGGATATATAGGAAATAGCAATTCCGACATTGATGCTTATAGCCATCCATTTTGGATAGTAAAATGTCGCCAATCCAAATGTTAATATCATGAAAAATTGTGAACCACTAAAAATACCATAATTATAAACACTATACAGATTCCCGTATACCAATATGAATAAGAGTATATTTTTTTTAAAGTCGACTCTAATTCTTTTAATGAAGATTAAAATAGTTATAAGGCTTATCAGAATAAGGCTATTCATTATGGATATTAAGATATCTGTAAAGCCGTACCAAAAGATACCATACAGGTATAAAGGTCCAATTAAAAGGGTGAAAACTAAAAATGTAAAATCAAGAATCTTCTCTTTAACCACATCAAAAGAAGATAGTATTCCAGAGTATGTTAAACCTAAATTCAAATATATTTATTTTTAATTAAAACCATAAATATAAGAATATAACAAAAAATAGGAAAGTTAGTTTAGTTGATGAACGTCGTTGTTTTTTCTTATAAATTAGAGTGTAGAATCTTTTTTTTTGTTAATCATACATTGATTAGAGAGGTTACGAGGTGTTCTTGGTGGGTTATTAAATAACTTCTATGTCTGTCATTTTAAGCTGTAAAGTTGCTCTTTAGATAGTAAATTAGTTTATTCTTTTATGTTCTGAACGAACGATAAAGGGTTAACGAAACTGAAGTTAAACTAGCTGATTTTTTTAACTTAAGATAGTCCAGCTTAAAATAGCGATAAAAGAAAATTAAAAAAGAATTGATTTAATGCTCTGACCAAAAAAATGGTGTGTCAATCCTTTAAATTGGCACACCATTTTACATTTGTTAGTAATGTCTACTATAATAGACACTACATATCTTAAGAAGAGATTTTGCAGTATAATAGATGTTCTTTTTTAATCTATTATTAATTGTCAAAAGTTTCCTGTAAGAAAAGATCCAAATAGGATCCTCTCATGTTGGTTTTAAATATTCTACCTTCTTCATCGAGAATGATACAGGTAGGAACACCAAATACGTTGTAGACGTCTCTTACATCACCATTCATGCCTTTGGGATCGCGTAATTGATTCCAAACCATGGCTTCTTCCGCCATCGCCTTTTGCCAGTCAGCTTCCTTGCCATCAATTGAGATGCTGATAATATTAAATCCTTTGTCTTTATATTGGTGATGAACACGGCGTAAGTGGGGTATTTCACCACGACATGGTCCACACCAACTGGCCCAGAACTCCAGCATATTTAATTTACCAGGTTCAATCAGTGAGGATAGAGGAACATGTTCTCCTTTTGTGTTTAATAAATCAATGTCCTTAAGGGGTTGTCCCATAGCCATTCGCTTAGCCGCTTCAGCTTGTTGTTTAAGTTTTACTAGTAATGGTGTTTCTGCCCATTCTTTTTTAAACCAACTAAGCATTTCATTTATCTCCTCCACTGTAAGGTCAACATACATGCCTGTGAAAAAATGAGATGCTAGATCCAGAGCTAAAACCGAATTGATATTTTCTTTTATAAATTTTAATTTTAAATCACGCAACTCAATTTCTGTCTCTGTCATTTGCTCTGCAATGGCTATTCCAACTTCAATGTTTTCAACATGATCGTCGAAATAAGGGATAGAGTATTCATTCATATATTTCTTATCCAAATCACGAAGCTTTAAGGCCAGAGGTTTCTGGATGCTGTCCCAATGAAGGTTGAGATTGTGCGTCTGTGATCCAGAGATAGTTGGTTTCACAGTTTTTTTATTTCTGCTATAGTAATAGGTAGGTAGTGTTTCAATGTCACCGTCAAAAGTAATATCAGCGTTCTCCAAGTAGAACTTGGCTACATTCACCATCTTATAGTTTCTTTCTTCTCCAACCGGAGTGCGATCAATTGCAATAGCGTATAAGCCCGGATAATCTACCTTACCTGTAAAATTGAAATTTCCATTATTCATTATCATGCTGTCGATATTCAAAGGGCCTTCAACTTCCATTTTCTGCAAATAAACCCATGCTTCATCAACATCTCCTTTTACATGACCAGTGAGTGAATACCTTTCTTCGGCTTCACAGCTCATCAATACTATGACAGCCGTTAGCATATATAATAATTTCTTCATAATCAATATTATTAATGTTATAACTATGCTTGCTATTCCACACTATACATTGATGTGGATCAGCAAGTTTTTGTGAATTAAATTACAAGTTAATTTAGTAACCTTTATTTTGCTTAAGTAGGTTGTTTCCAGCCATAGCAGCTCTTGGAATAGGTAATAAGAGGTGCTTGTCAGACATCACAAAATCAGGAGCGATAACATAATTATCCAGAATGTGATAACGGACTAAATCAAACCACTCTTCATTATTCTCAGTATTCAATTCCATCCACTTATGTTTTAATATTTGATCTAATAACATATCGTCTGCAATGGCATCAATATCAGTCTGACTATATCCAGCACGTTCCGTAATTGTTGCAAGGGCTACACGGGCAGATTCAGGTTCACCCAAGCGAGTCTGCGCCTCAGCAACGATATAGTACATTTCGGCCATGCGTAAAAAAAATTGTGTATTGGCCGGTTCATTAGACGCAAAGTCTTCCTGAACGTACTTATTTCGAGCATTAAGGTAGGCATCGACATAACGCTTATCATAAATACCATCACCATCAACCATTTGATCAGCAATGCTTGTCAGTGTTCCGCCAGGTCTTAGTGTGGAGCCATAGATGCTAGTTGGTTCGTTAGGGTAACTGGCATGTAACGCAAATAATACCTCAGGCGAGTAAAAAGCGTTTTCGAAAACATCAAAATAAACCGTTTCCAAATTATAACCAAGCGCTGGTCCATCATTGATTACCTCCTGTGCTAGAATAGCAGCTTGTTCAAAATCATTCATGTACAAATGAATCTTAGCCAAAAGAGCTTTGCCAGTTAACTGGCTGATATAGTAATGTGCCTTGGGCATTTCGGGCGCCATCTTAACAACTTCATTTAAGTCATTAAGTATTATTTGGTAAGTGTTTTGTACGGTATTGCGTGCTTTAGGAAAGTCACCACGTACCGTTTCTTCATAGGTTACCATACCATATTCAGAGGTTTTATCCCAGAACTCTCCAAATTCCCTTAGTAAGTGGAAATGCGCCATTGCCCTGTGGAATTTTGCTTCAGCAAGAATTTCGGTTGTCCGCTGATCACTAAGACCTTCAATGATTTTACCATCCAACTGTGAAATCACAGAATTAGCCATGTTAATTACTCGGTAAAGTGCCGTATAATTTTTTTGTACTCCAATGTTTTCAATCTTAACATCGTTTTCTGGAAATCCCTGGTAACCCCCAATGTATCGCATTTGCTCCGTTCCTGTTCGCATAGACATTAAATGGGTAAACCAACCAATTTCAATGGTTCTCCAGGTAGCATAAACGCCATTAATTGCTGTTTCTGCTGACATTTCATCCGTTATTAAGGTTTCGTCAGTCAGCACGTTTTCAGGTTTCATTTGGTCCAAATCACCCATCATATCGCATGATGCATTGATGATGGATAGTGTTATTGCTAATATTATAAATAAATGTTTCATTACCTTCTTTTTAAAGTTTAATCTTAATACCTACCGAAAAAGTTTTACTTAACGGATATGGATCTGAATTACTTGACATACTGGTTACTCCGCTACCCAATAATTCAGGATCAAGCCCTGGCCAGTTTGTAATTGTCAATACGTTGGTTGCTGCCAAAAAAACAGAAGCGTTAGCAATATTAAAACGGTTCAGAAATCCTTTTGGTAGTTGATACGATAAGTTTATGTTCTTCATACGTAGATACGATGCATCAAATACAAAACGATCTGATTGCGCAAAGTTGTAATATCCATAACTTGAATTGATTAACTGAGCATATCGCGCACCTGTATTGTCTGGAGTCCAGGTGTTACCATATAATTCTCTGTTTACGCTCATGCCAACACTACCACCTGAGTCTGTTAATAGATTATTCCATAAAGCCTCAACTCCTTTAGAGAATTGCAGTAAAAATGACAGCGATACATTTTTATAAGCAAAGGTATTAGACCAACCACCAAAATAATCAGGTTCAGGGTTCGTAAGCACTACTGCATCTTCACTTGTTATACGTCCATCTCCATTGATATCTTCCATTAAGTAATCGCCAACACCAGTGCTAAATTCCTGATAATTATTGAAGCCAGCTTCAATGGCCTTCATATTTAGTTCGTCGATGACAGATTGTTCCTGTATGATTTCCTTAACCTTATAGCCACGAAGTGTTCCTGCGGGTTGCCCTTCAATAAAAGAATCCTGCATGTAAGGGCTGATAGATGCATTGTTAAGCTTTTCGATATTATTGCGATTAAAAGAAATGTTAAGATTACTGTTCCATGTAAAATTGCTGTTTCGGATTATATCGCCACCCAAGGAAAATTCCATTCCTTTATTACTCATGTCTATAACGTTTGCATAATAAGTTGTTAAACCTGACTCTAATATGTGTGGTGCTGGCGCCAATGCTCCATCGGTATAGCGATAATATGCATCCATACTACCATACAATCGGTTTGCAAAGAATGAAAAATCAAGACCTGCATTATACTCGGTTGTTAGCTCCCATTTGACACCTTCGTTAGGCAGCAAATCTTTAATACGAACAGATAATTCATCGCCATAATAGTCAGAACTGCTACGTGTAAAATATTGTTTGTATGAGAAGTCGGCCACATTAGTTGACCCTGTTTTACCTGCACTTATTCTAAATTTAAGATCATCAATTTGTCCCACATCTTTTAGGAAGGACTCATTATTTATGCGCCAACCTAGCGACAAAGCAGGAAAGTAACCCCATCGGTTTTCTGGACCAAACTTAGATGATTCATCGGCACGCATCGCAGCCTCAACCAAATAACGGTGGTCGAAATTATAGCTTAATCGTCCGTAAATAGAGTTTAAACCACTCTTGTTGTTGCCATCAGTAAAGTACGTTAATTCACGAGCTGAACCTGCGTTATTCATATGCTCGTCATTTGGAAAGCCTTGGAATGATGAGCTCTGATACTTTGAGTACATGCGATCGGCTCCATACCCTGCCATAGCCGCAAAGTCATGTTTGTTTATTTTACGTTTATAATCAAAGCGGAAGTTAACAGCTGAGGTACTTGATGAACTTGTACTCGCATCTAAAGACGATAAAGCAGGTAAACCATAAGTAATGTCTTTACTCACTAACGGTGAAAAATAATTGTTTTCAAAATGATAGTTCGAAAGATTGATATCTGCATGAAAAGCAAAATGTTCCGTGAAGTCATAGTCCAAATAGGCATTCCCTAAGAACTGTTGGCTCTCAAATAAAGATTCCTTTTCTCTTGCTGCGACAGGGTTCGCTAAATCATTTTGCATGCCATAATACATCATAGAGGCATCAATGCGATTATAGTCGCCGCGCTCATTGTAAACAGGTACATCAGGTCGTACCATATACGGTTTTATAGGGTTGGTCATGTAACTTTGTTCAGTGGCACTATTACGCTCTGAAACCGAATAACTCATCATGGCTCCAAGTGTTAATTTGTCCGAAATATCACTGTCTAATGACAGGCGCGCACCATAGCGATCAAGCTTATCGTTGATGAACAAACCTTCTTGATTCATGCCATTAAAGGATGCTGAATATTTAGAGCTTTTTGTTCCGCCCCGAAAGGCAATGTTGTACTGATGGGTAGGTGCATTTTTGTTTTGCACTTCTTTAACCCAATTTGTTGTTTTGGTACCGAAAGCATCTTCTCGTAAGCCATCATAAGTAACCATCCATGTATTCCAGTCCATGCTAACGTGACCAAGGCTATTTAATACAAAAGGATCTGCGTAACTGCGAAAATCATTAATGGCCTTTACTGTACTACTAAGTATCATGTCTTGCAGATTCTTAAATTCATCCGTATTTAGCGGATCAAACTGGTTGATAGGGTTACCTATGGAGAATGTATAACCAGCTTCAATATCTACTTTATCGCCTTTGAAACCACTTTTTGTGGTTACAATAATCACACCGTTGGCTCCACGTGATCCATAGATAGCTGTAGCGGCTGCATCTTTTAATACGTCAATGGACTTTATGTCGTTGGGAGAAAGCGCTAATAAGGGATTAATCGCATTGGATTCCACAAACATTGGGATGCCATCAATAACAAATAATGGGATATTATTGGCTTGACCAGAAGTCATGTTAGGGTAGGGTGTTGTAATACCTCGGATATTAATTGATGGTGTAGCACCTGGTTCACCACTGTTTTGTGTCATTAGTACGCCTTTCATTGTTCCGCCTAACATGTTGTCGACAGTAGTACTGGTGGTTGCCAGCCTTTCCATTTCTTCTTTATCCATAGAAACGATTGAACTGGTGAGACTCTTTTTATCTTTGCTACCAAAGCCAATGATAACTACTTCATCAAGACCAGATGTTGAAGCTACTAGCGTGATGTGAATAACGCTTCTCCCATCAATGGCAATCTCTTGAGTTTCGAAACCAAGGCTGGATACTTCCAAGATGATATTTTCTTGCACATCAAATTGTAGGTTGTAGTTTCCATTTACATCTGAAACGGTACCAATACTAGTGCCTTTAATACGGACTGCTGCAAAAGGTAATGGTGAGTTCTCATTATCTTTAATAGTTCCTGTAATACTTCTTTTTTCCTGTTGAAGAGTTACAAATTCTATTATCTTTTCTTTTACACTTAAAGGAGTAATTACAATGTAGTTGTCAATTAACTCGTAGGTTAATCCTATTTCTGTTGTTATTTCTTTCAATAAGTTTTCTAATTCGAATTCAGCACTTTCAATAGTAACATAACTGTTTAGATCAATTTCATCATTACTCAAAACGGTAACGATACCAGTCTGCTTGCGAATTTCCTTAAATAGTTGTTTGTAAGTGACATTACTTTCACCAATCACTACTTTCTGGGCAAGTCCTGTAGCCGATACTTGCAATAAAACTGCGAACAGAAGAATAAAACTAATTCTCATAATTAATAACAGTTTACGTGGCATACTAAGCTTTGGCAAAAGCGTAGTCCACTTCCAATTTTTTTTCATAATTTTGTAGTTTACATTTAGACTTAGGGCAATGTGTCTTAATTTATTACCCTGGGATTTATAATTACAGACCAGAATGTGTTTGCAGCACATTCTGGTTTTATATTTGTTCCTTCACCAAAACAGTACGGCCGTTTACTATAATTTTTACGTTAGTGGTTTTTTCAATTAGTGACATAAAAAACTCAAAATCATTATTTTTATCAATTATACCTGTGAATCGCTTTTGCGAAACGCCATCGTTAGCAAAGAAGAAGTCTACTTTGTACCAACGAGCCAGTTTTTTAGCCAATTCATTAAGCGGCATGTTTTCAAAAATCAATTCACCACCAGTCCAGGCTGTATATAGTTCGGTGTCCACTTTTTTAACAGCGACTACTGAAGAATGGGGGGTAACCTCCGCTTGTTCTCCAGGCTTAAGCAATGTTTGTTTGCCGTTGATGTTAATTCCTACCTTGCCATCTACAAGTGTGACCTGTTCTATTTTGTCATCGCTATAACTCATCACATTAAACTCTGTTCCATATACTTTTACGGTGGAGTAGTCCGTATGCACAAGGAAGGGGCTGGAGACAATATGAGCAACATCAAAAAAGCCTTCACCTTTAATAAATACCTCTCGTTTGTTTCCAATGAAATTGACTGGATATCTTAATTCACTACCTGCATTTAACCAAACAATGGTCCCATCACTCAATCTCAGGTTGTATTCACCTCCATAAGGGATTTTAATGGTGTTATAGATCAACTCATTTGTTCCAACATCTATATATTCTAAAGTGCTTAACGAATCCTTTCCTACCACTTGTCCGTTCTCTTTAAAAACGATGTCAGAATCATTGACGTCTAACGCTATGGTACTACCGTCACTAAGAAATAAAGTGGCTTTTCTAACGCCTGGAAGTATTTCATTATGCGCTGTCGTTTTAGTTTGTGATGTGTTGTTTAAATAAAAAATACTTAAGCCTAAAATAAGGGGAAGGGTAATGGCCGCGGCATATTTAAGAATTGAATTAAATCGTTTCTTTACTGCAATGGAGTAATAAATTTGTTTCCACGACTTTTCTATTTCAGAATTATCTAATTCTTGTCTTTCAGCTTCAATCTTTTCGCAGAATAGGTCAAAGTAAAGTTTGTTCTGATCACTTGTTTTGAGCCATTGATTGAATTGTTTTAACTCATCGACAGAGGCAGTATCTTTATATACTTTCCAAAGGGTTTTTGATTCTATTTCAATTTTCACAGGCATATATGTTCCGTCTTTTATGCCTTTATGACCTTCAAACAATTTAATGGGGTGACAGAAAAATGAATTTTCTTAACGTTTAGATAAATAATTTGTCCCGAAGGGCTGCTTTTGCTCTTTTTAAATGTGTTTTAACGGTATTAGGAGATATACTTAAGTCCTCTGCAATTTCAGGAACTGTTAGGTCGTAGAAGTATTTAGCTTTAAAAACTCGCTTCATCTCTTTAGGCAAGGCTTCTAAGACTGCTTTTATTTGTTTAATCAATTCTGGGTCATAATCAATCGCATCGTCATGTAATTCTAGGTAGTTATTAACGATAAACACCTTGTGTTTATCTCTCACGTTAAGATGGTTTATGTAGTGCAAGCATTTGTTTTTTACAGCTGTATAAAGGTAGGATTTTAAATTTTTAATTTTGAGCTGGGAATGATTTTCCCATAAATAGATGAAGACATCTTGAACTAAATCTTTAGTTACTTCTTTGTCGAAAACATAACCTGATGCAAATTGAACTAAACTATTAAAATATTCAGAAAACAGAGACTTATAAGCTTTTAGATCTCCTTCTTCAATCAATTTTATTATTTCACTATTTGTATAGTTCAAACCGTTGTAAATTTATATTTATTCAATTATAACAATTTTAATAAAAAAAGCCTAAGTATATAATGAAAAATAAATGACACACTACCAGCTGGTTAGACGTGATAAGTTTGGAAAATATCAATGTCGAGAGTAAAAGTAGGGAATTTGCATCAACATTAGATGTTCATTATGAAGGTAAAGGTAACGTCTTAAGATTAAAACTTAAGATAATTTCTTTAACAACTCTGTACTAAAAACAGGGTAGCTTACACATTACCATGCCCGACATACCAAAAAAACCGCCCGTTTTGTGAGACTCTATACTAATCAAATCTTTAACCGAAGTGTTTTTCTGATTTAAGAATTTATTAATTTAGGTAATATCTATACAGTAATCATAGTTTTAATTTAGTTCTCTAATTGATGATGAATTATAATTTTTATCACACTTCTTTAAAATTTTTTGCTAAAAAAGGGATACTCCTTCAACTATTCTACTTTGTTAAACCGCTCAATCATTTGGCGATGGAAAATGAAACTGGATGGTAAATACGCGGGAATAGAATTATTTTATATTGAAATAATGAGGAATTTATTTCCCGCAGGGAAGCACAAGTCATTATGATTTCATATCTGAAATTGGCAATAGTTATAGGAATAATATTTTTGTCTTCACAAGGGATATTGAAGAACCTACAATAGCAATATTGTCAGCATTGTTTCGAGTCCTTCAAAAGTTTTGATTTGTATATCCAGACCAAAAGAACCCAACGCCTGCAGTATGCTTATTTAGTTGTTCACTACGTTGAAAGTCATAATATTAAGTCGGCTGTTGTCGAGCTGTTTTTTTTAAATGCCTTTCAATCAAAAAGAGTTTATAGTAATTGTATAACAAAATTGAGGTGGAGTTGTACAACTTTAAGTGAAATTCTATCCCGAATACGGATTTTTTATCCCAAAAACTTTTTTATTCTCTAGCATATAAATCTTGAGTAATATGTTTGCTGAAGTTTTAGATAATTTCATTTTTAATTTAAAATTGTATAGATAAATGAATGTTTCAATTTTATTAAGACAGCTTCTAGTTATTACGAGTTTATTTCTCGTAGTATCATGTAATGTAAGCGATGGCAATACTACTTTTCCAAAGAAAGTAACCGTTAAGGGCGATAAGTTTATTGATGAACACGGACGTCAAGTTATTTTGAACGGAATAAATGTGGGGAGTAAAAATAAAGCAGATAATTACCTTTACAAAGGTGGGCCTGAGCTTTATAAGCTACTAAAAGAACAGGGTTTTAATAGCATTCGATTTATTATCATTTGGGATGGATTGGAGCCTGAGCCAGGAGTGTATAATGAAGCTTATTTAGAAGAGATCGATCAACGGATTGAATGGGCAACAGCCAACAATCTGTTTGTTGTTTTGGACATGCACCAAGATTTATTCAGTGTTAACTATTCGGACGGTGCTCCCGAATGGGCAACTATAACCGACGGTAAAAAGCATACTACCGGAGCCATCTGGAGCGATGCATATATGCTAAGTGAAGCGGTTCAAACTGCCTTTGATAATTTCTGGAATAACACACCGGCTGTTGATGGCATTGGTATTCAAGATCATTATGCGAAACTATGGAAGCATATTGCCAAACGCTATGCTAATAATCCAACTGTAATTGGTTATGACATAATGAATGAACCATTCGCCGGGTCAACAGCGCAAATGGCTATGCCAGCCATGCTTAAAGCATACGGTGAGTTAGTGTATAAAACGCAGGGTAAAATCATGTCTGAATTCGAGTTGTTAATGACATGGGCTGATGAGAGTAATCGGACAAAAGCGCTTGATTTATTATCAACTGAAGAAAACTACTCATATGTTATTGATACCTTGTATGAGCTAAATAAAGAATTTGAAACCACGCATTTACAGGCGATGTACCAAAGAGTAGCTGATGCAATTAGAGAAGTAGATCAAAATTCAATTTTATTCCTGGAACATAGTTATTACAGTAATATGGGTGTGCCTTGTAGCATTGAGCGGGTGAAGCTTAAGAACGGGCAAGCAGATCCATTGGTTGCATATGCACCTCATGGTTATGACTTAGTAACAGACACCAAAGATGCAGCAGGGGCAAACTCTGAACGTGTAAAGTTTATTTATAATCGAATTAAGGAAAAAGGTGAACAATTAAAAATGCCTGTGTGGTTGGGCGAATGGGGTGCTTACTATAGTCATGGTGACGCCATTGTACCGGTTGCACAGTATGCAATTAGTCTAATTGAAAAGCACAAATTTGGACAAGCTTATTGGTCTTATGGTCAGGGAGCTGAAAATAATGGATATTTCAAAGGCGCATTATTACGTCCTTATCCAGCCTATACTAATGGCAAATTATTGTCCTACGGTTATAATCACGATACATCTGTCTTTGAAATGGCCTGGGAGGGAAGTCTCAAAACGAAAGAGTCCACCATGGTTTTTATCCCCGATGTAAATCGACTTAATAAAAGGGAGTTGCCAATGGAATCTAAGCTTGAGCTTTTAGAGGGAACAAGGCATGCTTGGTTACACATTAAGCCAATAGAAATGGGTGTTAAAAGAAAACTGATTTTAAAATTTCTGCAATAGTCAATTTAAAAATCAGATAATGACGATCAAAATTTAATTAATATTAAGAAGCCGTTTTACCACCAGAGACAAATTTTGTATTTTAAATGCACTAAGTGTTCAACCGAATTTGGTTCCTTAAAAAACGTACGGTTAAGAAATAAAGTTGAGAAGGTGATGGTTTTTCCATCACCTTTTTTTAACGCACGAGGTTTTATTTGTTAAAGTAAAGTTTAATTTTGTTTGTAAATAGTGCAAACACTACTAACCTTTAATAAATGCAAGTACATCTCTTTCTAGCTAAACCATTTGAGTTATTAGACTCTTATAAAGACAGGTTGTTTTTTGTGCTGTTTTTAACCACTTACTTAATTTTATTCTTAACTATTTATAGGCCGTATAATCTTGAAGATTGGTATATTTTTTCCAGTGTAAATCAAACACTGGCACTAATATTTTTAGGTGCTATTGGTGGCGTTTATTATGCGTTTTCACAATTGTTTATGCGAAGAGTTATTAGGTTTACGGTGTTTACAATTAAGCATTTTGCGCTGTGGACTTTAGTCGAAATTTTATTACTCACCTTATTGCTCACGATTATTTATGATGATGTAATGGGTTTCTGGACGAATGTTTTTGAGTATTTATCAAATTTGAAGTATATCTTTATTACCCTTGTATTGCCCTATAGTTTTGCCCTTTCTATTATATCATTGTTTAAATCGCGTACCGAAGTAATTGAACTGAGAAGACATTTCAAACCGGATGAATTAGAGAATACTTTAATCAAATTTATGGATGAGAATGCAAATGTAAAAGTGACTATTCTCTCACGTGATGTACTTTACTTAGTTTCCACAGATAACTATGTTGATATTTATTATTTAGCAGATGGGCAGGTTCGGAAAGAGCTTATTCGTAACTCCTTAAAGAAACTCGAAATGTTTCTGCAAGGACAATCCATAAAACGCTGCCATCGCTCTTACATGATTAATGTTGACAATATTGCAATGATAAAGAAGACTGGTCAAAAATTACAGGTGAAACTTAATCATATTACGGATTTTTTACCCATTTCAAAGTCATATACTGAGCAATTTAAATCCTATTTGAGTTAAGTTGTTTTTATGTCCTTGAAATGGCCTTTGAAATGCCTGTCTAAATGTTTACGCATGGCATTTCTAAACTTATTCGGAGTGCCGTTTTTGAGAATCTGAACCAAATCTTTATGCGATATCCATTTAGAGTCGTGCTCAGGGCTTTTAATCATTTCTGAATCATATACGTACCTGAAGGCGGGTAATAATATGGATTGAAAATCCATCAGCGTTTGATTGCCACTTATTTCATATAATTTTCCATGGAAAGCAATTTCATGATCGATATCGAATAAAACTTCCTTTGCTGAAGTTGGTTCCTCTTTAACTATGGCTTCTAGTTCTTCAATATCTTTTGGTTTAGCTCTGCGAAAGATTAAATCACTCATCCCAATTTCCATGACAAGACGCAATTCAAAAATGTCTTTTAAAGTGGCATGATCAAGAATACTTGGGATTAAACTTTTTTGTAAAAGAAATAGGAGGTTCGGGCTTTTAATAATTGAGCCTTTACGTTTACTTGTCTCAATTAGTCCTATGGTTTTAAGTCGATTAAGCGCCTCGCGTATAACTGTTCGTGATACGCCAAGCATTTTTGTTAATTCCATTTCTTTAGGAATTAAATCACCTGGAGTTAATTTTTGTGAGATTAGTAATTCTATTAAGGTGGACTCAACCTTATCAACAAGACTACTGGAGTCAACTGAGCTAATATTTAAGTCCTGTGATTTATCTGATATTGACATGGTTGTAATTTAGATGATATATGTACAAAAATGTTAAAAAAATTTGGATTAAAAAAATTTTCTCATAAATTTGATGCGTCTTATGTATGACATAATGCAATATTAAATTATTTTTTATGAAACAAAAATCTACAAAAAGAAGGATTGGTTTAATCCTCCTGCTTCCTTGGTTAATCGGAAGTGGTTTGTTCGCGCAAAGCCTTATCACAGGTGTAGTTAGAGATATCGATGGGGAGCTTATACCCGGCGTGTCGGTGTATGTGAAAAGTACTACAAACGGTACGATTACTGATATTGATGGTAATTATCAAATTCAGGCAAAAGAAGGCGAAACCTTAGTTTTTTCGTTTATTGGATTTACTACGCAGGAAATATTAGTTGGAATACAACAGCAAATTGATGTTGTATTGTCTGATGAACTAAAAAGATTGGGAGAGGTGGTTGTTACTGGTTATACAACACAATCCAGAGCTGAAATGACAACTTCGATTGCCAAGTTGGATACAAAAGTACTTGAAAGTGCGCCTCGCTCCAATGCTGCAACAGCATTACAAGGTACTATTGCTGGCTTGCAGGTGACTCAAACAACTGGTCAGCCTGGTTCTACACCTTCTATGGTACTTCGTGGAGGAACCAGTTTTGATGGTTCGGGTACACCTCTGATTTTAATCGATGGTGTTCCCGGTTCATTTTATGCACTCAATTCTGATGATATTGAGTCTATGGAAGTATTGAAGGATGCGGCTTCAACTGCGGTGTATGGTGCACGAGCAGCAAATGGGGTCATCATAGTGACCACTAAAAAGGGAAAATCTGGAAAAACAAATGTGACATTTAGATCGAAATTCACCACAAATAAACGTCGTGAGGACCCAATGGAATATCTGGGGGCAGCTGACTATGTGAAGTTTAATCGACTTGGGGTTAGAGCTGCTCAGGATGTAATGGGTTATGCATGGCTCGATCAGTTTTTAACAGGTGGACATGCTGCTGCAACAGGTAACAATGCAACGAACTCTATTTATACGACCATGTATTTGTCGGATGCCAACAAGCACCTTTTAAATTATGATGGTTGGCAAACAATGGAAGACCCGATTGATCCTTCTAGTACACTGATTTTTCAGGAAAATCAGATGAATGAATTGTTTTACCAGGAGAGTCATGCTCAGGATTATAGCCTAGCACTTGATGGAGGTAACGACAAAGGAACCTATTACTTGGGTTTAGGTATGCTCGATGATAAAGGATTGGTTTTTGGATCCGCGTTTAAACGTTATTCGGGAACTTTCAATGCCTCGTATCAACTGTTTGATAACTTTAAGGTGACATCAAATATTATTTATGCGCACTCCAATCAAACGTTGCCTTACGATAATGAATATAACTTGTTTCAACGTACCGCTGGTTTAGCACCTACATCTCGTATTTATAATAATAACCCTGATGGTTCATTGTCTGATGAGTATCAACCTGGTACTTATTTAGGTTTTGGTAATCCACTCTATTATCAGGATAAGTTTGTTCGTTCAAATTTAGAACAACGCTTGACCGCATCTATTCAATTGGATTATAAATTTTTAAATGATTTCACGTTATCTGTTCGTGGTAGCCATTTTACTATCAATAATTCGAATGAATCCTTTAATAAAGCCTATTTAAGTTCAGGTAGATTAAATACGGATAGAAAATCGTCTGCTTCTCATGATCGATTAATGCGGAATCAGATAACCACGATGATTAAGTATAGGAAGCAATTTAATGACGTACACAATGTCAATGCCTTAGTTGGTCATGAGTATTTCCAAGAGAATGACTTCAATTTTAGTGCTGCTACACGCCTTTCACCTACCGACTTGATATATACAATGAATGTAGGTTCCGAGGCTTCTGGTATTCCTTATTCATATCGAACTGGGTACGAGATTGCTTCTGTCTTTGGTCAGGTTAACTATGACTATGATTATAAGTATTTATTGGGTTTAACCTTCCGTCGTGACGGTACATCACGCTTAGGAAACAATCAATATGATTTCTTTCCTGGAGTATCCATAGGTTGGAATGCACACAATGAGGAATTTTATAAAGATTCAAAATTAAGCTCGATAGTTAGTAGTTTAAAACCTCGCTTGAGTTATGGTGTTAATGGTAATATCGATATCTTATCTAATTTTGGAGTTTTTGGTACTTATGCAACTACATCTGTTTATGATACACAAGCAGGATATGTGAACAATAGGCTGCCATTGCTTGATTTGAAATGGGAGAGAGCTACTACATTAAATATGGGATTAGACGTTGGTTTCCTTAATAATCGCATCACATTAATGGCTGATTATTTTATACGTGATGTGAAAGATAAGTTAGCTGGCCTTACCTTACCATTGTGGACAGGTTTTTCATCTATTACCACGAATAATGGAACATTAAGAAATAAAGGTTTTGAACTACAGTTAAATGCTGACATCATCAAAAATAATGATTTAACATGGAACATGGGTGTTATTTATTATTCGGTAAGAAACTATGCTAAATCACTACCTGCTAATGGGGTTGATAAAAATCGACAAGGTGGTACTGAAATTTATGATCCTGCAACAGGGGGCACCAAATATGTCGGTGGACTTCAGGAAGGAGAACGTGTGGGTTATGATTTAATTACGGCCTATGTTTTTGATGGTGTTTACCAAACACAGGCGGATATTGATGCGCATGCCGGACGTATTGTCGAATTTGCTCACCGTAAAGATACACGTTTCTTAGGAGATACCCGTTGGAAAGATATAAACGGTGATGGTGTAATTAATACGCTTGATAGGGTAGAAATTGGTCGTACTACTCCTGATTTTACCGGAGGTATTATGTCTGATTTATCTTATAAAAACTTCAATCTATTTGTGAAAACGGACTTTGCTGTTGGTCATCATATTATAAATGGCCGAAGAGTGAAAGGTATTGCGCAGACACAAGGTAACCAAAATGGACCTCTAGAAATTCGTGATTCTTGGACGCCAGACAACCCTACTTCTAATGTACCTATTTTTACTTTAGTGGATAGACAAAGAAACCACCTTGCAGGAGGAGGAGACCAAGGTTCTCTAAGTAATAGTAGTTCACGTATGTGGGAAAAAGGAGACTATTTTGCGATAAGAGAAGTTACGCTGAGTTATAACCTTAAAGGGGCCATTGCTAATGATGTATTCAAGAATATAAGGGTTTATGTTACCGGCGCTAACCTGGCTTATTTTAATAAATTCACAGGAAGTTCTCCAGAAGTCGCTAGTGGAGGTATTGATACTGGCCGATTCCCATTGCCACGGACATATACCTTAGGTTTAAACGTTACCTTTTAATAATTAAACAATACGAAAGATGAAAAAAATAAGATATATCATATTGTTTCTGGCTGTTAGTTTGCTCGGCTCATGTGAGCTTGATATGCAGCCCGAAAGTGAATTAACCTATAATGGGTTTTGGGATACCGAAGAGGCTGCCAAAGCTGCGCATGTAGGAATATTTTCGAAGTATAGAGATTATGCTTCAACACAATGGCAAATGGGTGAATTACGTTCCGATGTTTGGGGTGGTAATACCATTGAGTCGCCTTTTGGACAGGAGTTAATTGATAATAATATCAGTACCACTATTGTACACTTTGGTAATTGGGCCAATTTTTATGGCTTGATGCATTACATTAATGATTTTATTAAGAATGCTCCTGGTGTTCCTTTCGGTGATGAAGCGGATCGAAATCATATGCTTGGTCAGGTATATGGCGTGCGTGCACAAATCTATTATACAATGGTAAGGGCATGGGGAGATGTGCCAATAACAACAGAGCCACTTCTTGAGGTTGATTTGGAAAAACTAAAAAAGCCACGTTCACCTAAGACTGAAGTTATGGATCAAATTAAAGATGATTTGGCCATGTCGTTGCAGTACTTTGGCAACGATGATAGTAAATGGAATGGTAAAAACGTATATTGGTCAAAAGCAGCAACTCTGGTGCTAAAAGGCGATGTTTACCTGTGGTCAGGTAAAGTTCTAGGTGGAGGTGCTTCTGATTTTACTGAGGCTAAATCGGCCTTATCACAAGTTAGCGGACATGATTTAGTAAGCTATTCGGAATTATGGGGAGAAGCAAATGAGTTTAATAATGAATTTATTTTTGCCATTGATTACCAACAAGATCAAGGCGGTAATTTCTATGGTAATTTTACAGGAAGAATGGTTGACGTGGCCAGTTTATATGATGAAACCGGTGAGTCATTAGCCGATTTTGTTGTTAATGGAGCAAGTCGTTTTGGGCCTACTGATAAAACTTCTCTTATTATAGAAGATTTAGATGATATGAGAAGGAATACGTTTTTGCATATGTATGATAATGGAGCAAATCACATTCCTTATGTACCTAATAACCCTAGTTATAAAGGGGCAATTCTTAATAAGTTTCTAGGTATTATAGGAGACGATGGATCTCGATTTAATTACAATAATGTACCTGTTTATCGTTATGCCGATGTTTTGCTATTGCTAGCTGAAGCCAAAAATAATTTAACTGAAGATCCTTCTGTAGAGATAAATTTGGTTAGAGAGCGTGCTTATGGTGAGAACTTTGTTGGGCATGAATATACCAATGCCTCACAGGCAGAAAATGCTAAGGCTATACTTGATGAGAGGTATAAGGAGTTCATTGGCGAAGGAAAACGTTGGTGGGATTTAGTAAGAGCTGGTGAAACTTTTATTTTTGATGAAGTACCATCAATGGATCAATCGGAAGCTTACAAAATTTACTATTCTATTTCAGAAAGTATGTTGGCTAACGATGAAATGCTTAAACAAACCGAAGGGTATAATTAATTTAGAATAGAATATTATTTAATAAGTCATTCGGCCTGATTTTTCAGGTCGAATGACTCCTTTTTTAATAATAAATTACTTTTATGCGTGTATTTCATTTTATCCCATTAGTATTGCTGCTTGGTTTAGTGTCTTGTAATTCAGTAACGAAGGAGCAAGCGAGTTCAATAAATACGGACTTAGTTGTAGTTTCAGCTATAAATGTTCCTGTTCTAGTAGAGAAAGAGAGTAACGACATTATACTTCTTCAGTTTAATGTTCTTGATGCCCCCATTGAGTTATCAGCCATAAATGTACACTTAACAAATGATACTCAAAGTACGGAACTGTCAAAGTTGCAAGTGAACTATTTGGGAAAAGATGATGTCAAAGAATTATTCGGAGAGAGTAGCATAAAAGGCATAGAGAATACTATTACAGGTTCAAAAAAATTAAGTAAAGGCTTACATCATTTTAAACTGGCCTTAAATGTTAATAGTTCTATAGATATAACAAAGTTAATTTCCATAGTAAATTTAGAATTTAAGTTTAGTAATGGTGAAACTTATCGCCCATTTTTAGAAGAAAATAGTTTGAGTTGGCGCATTGGAAATGTAGTACGTGCAGCCAATCAGGATAACTGCCATACCTATCGGATTCCGGGATTGGTTACAACTAATGAAGGCACTTTAATTGCGGTTTACGACAACCGATACAATAATAGTAAAGATTTACAAGAAGATATTGATGTGGGCATGAGCCGAAGTGTTGACGGAGGTCAGACTTGGGAGCCCATGAAAGTAATTATGGATATGGGCGAATGGGGTGGACAGCCTCAGCAGCTAAATGGCATTGGTGACCCTTGTGTTTTATACGATCATCATACCCATACTATTTGGGTAGCGGCTTTATGGTTAAACGGATCGACACCAGATAAGATGGCTTGGTGGGATTCAAAACCGGGAATGAAACCCAGCGAAACAGGGCAGTTTGTTATTTCAAAAAGTACAGATGATGGTCTTACATGGTCTGAGCCAATAAATATAACAGATCAAATTAAAGATCCGGCATGGCAGTTATTGCTTCAGGGGCCAGGTAGAGGAATAACGTTGGAGGATGGAACACTGGTGTTTCCAGCACAGTTTAAAGCAGATATTGGTAGCAAAGCGCTTGATGGCGGACCATACACCTGTCATTCTACCATTGTTTATAGTAAAGATCAGGGCAATACATGGCAAATTGGAACTGGAGCTAAAGATAATACCACCGAAGCACAAGTGGCCACTCTATCAGATGGTAGCTTGATGCTGAATATGCGCGATGACCGCAATAGAAAAGATAAGAGTGAAACCAATGGGCGCGCTATTGCTGTGACCAAAGATTTTGGTAAGACATGGGAAATGCATGTGAGCTCAAACTCTGTTCTGCAGGAATCAAATTGCATGGCAAGCCTTATAAGTGCAGAAATAGAAGTAAATGGAGAAATGAAGCATGTTCTGTTTTTCTCTAACCCCAATAATAAACAGGCTCGAAAAAATATGACAATTAAGGCAAGTTTCGATAACGGAAAGACCTGGCCATATGAGTTAGAACTTAACGAAAATGATGGTTTTGGATACTCATGCCTGAGTATTGTTGATGAAAAAAATATTGGCATATTGTATGAGGGCGTTAGAGAGTTGTATTTTCAGAAGATTACCATTGATCAAATTATAACTAAAAAATAACAAAATCATGCTAGTGAACAAACTTATTATATGGGTTCTGATTTTTGCATCGACTTCGGTTTCAGCACAAAAATCAAATTCTATAGAGGCCGGAGTAATTGAAAATCAAGATTTATTTAACGCTTCTAAAAATGAACATGTGGCGTGTTATCGCATACCGGCACTGATAACAGCACCTAACGGCGATTTAGTTGCAGCAATAGATGAACGTGTACCATCGTGTGGTGATTTAAAATGGAGTAAGGACATAAATATTGTAGTGCGCCGCAGCTCAGATAATGGCTTAACCTGGAGTGAAATAGAAACGGTTGTTGATTTTCCCATTGGTCAATCAGCTTCTGATCCGTCCATGATTGTTGACGAGGTCAATGATGCCATATTTATGTTTTATAATTACATGGATCTGGATAAAGAAAAGGATGTGTATTATTTCCATGTGGTGAAAAGTACGGATAATGGTAAGTCATGGAGCGAACCGGAAGATATCACAGCACAAATAGCCCTACCAGAATGGAAGAATGATTTTAAGTTTATTACTTCTGGTAGAGGTATTCAAACCTCAAAAGGTGTTTTATTACATACCATTGTAAATCTCGAAAAAGGGGGGCATGTGTTCGGTTCTCATGATTATGGTCTTACATGGTTTGTTATCAATCAGGCTATTAAACCCTTTGATGAATCAAAGATAATTGAGCTTAACAATGGAGACTGGATGATTAATAGTCGAGTCAAAAGTATTGGACACCGTTATGTTCATATTTCTAAAGATGAAGGACTTACTTGGGTGAGTAAAGCAGATGAACAGTTGGTGGATCCGACTTGTAACGCAAGTATCATTCGTTATACATCAACCAAAGATGGCTATGACAAGGATCGCTTGTTGTTTTGTAACGCTAACCATAAAAAAAAGCGTAGTAATCTAACTGTGAAAATCAGTTATGATGAAGGAAAGACATGGAGCAAGGGAAAAACGATATATAAAGGTGGTTCTGCTTATTCTTCACTAGCAATTCTTGAAAATGGTGATATTGGTGTGTTTTTTGAGAAGGATGGGTATAAGGAAAACCCATTTGTTAGTTTCTCTTTAGATTGGTTAACAGATGGTAAAGATAAGTATAAAAAGCCTGTAAAGTAATTGAAAATGAATAAAGTAGTATTGGTTCTTATTGTTTCGTTTCTGTCGCTTTTGGGGCATGCGCAAATGCCCTATCCGTCTCTACTGCCAAGTCCACAGCAAGTGGAATGGAAAGATGGTAATACGCCATTTGATCAGGTTTCTTTGGCCGTCAATAAGAATAGTGATGTTATAGAACAATTAATTAATAGTTTGGGAAGTTCGATTGATGTAAATAGTTCTACTCAATTGAAGATTAATATGGTGGAGAAAATTGATAAGGCATCTGTTAATCCCAATGAGGCGTACCACTTATTAATTGAGAATAACAAAATACAAATTGAGGCTATTAGCGATCAAGGCGTGTTTTGGGCTTTTCAAACAATACGTCAGCTGATTGCTAAAGAAGGAGATGAGCTTTTTGTACAAAACTGCGATATCATTGATTGGCCTGCGTTTAAAGTGCGCGGTTTTATGCACGATGTTGGACGTGGTTTTATACCTGTTGATGAATTGAAAAAACAAATTGACTTGCTGTCGCAGTTTAAAGTTAATGTTTTCCATTGGCACCTTACCGAGGATATAGGCTGGCGTCTGGAGAGTAAGGTTTTTCCGGGCTTAACCGCTAAAGATAATTTTGAACGTTTGCACGGGCAATATTATACCATTGAGGAAGCTAAAGAGTTAGTTCAGTTTTGTATTGACCGTCATGTGTGGTTAATACCTGAAATTGATATGCCTGGGCATAGCGCTGCTTTTACTCGCGCTTTAGGTCATGATATGCAATCAAAGGAAGGTATGAGGCTTTTGAAACAGTTGATGGATGAGGTGTGTGAGGTTTTTGCCGATGTGCCTTATTTACATATTGGAACGGATGAAGTACGTTTCACTAATCGTGATTTTGTTCCCGAGATGGTTGATTATATTCGTGCTAAAGGTAAGAAGGTGATTAGTTGGAATCCTGGCTGAAACTATAAAACGGGTGAAATTGATATGATCCAAATGTGGAGTTCGAGAGGTAAACTGCATCCGGGTGTTCCGGCCATCGATTCCCGATTACATTACATCAATCACTTCGATACCTTCGCCGACATTGTGGCCTTATACCATAGTAATGTTGCTGGGGTAAGCGAAGGTAGTGATGATGTAGCAGGTTGTATTATTGCCGTATGGAACGATAGATATGTAGACGATGTAGATCAGATCACCGCTGAAAATGGGTTTTATCCGAGTATGCTCACGCTTGCCGAAAGCACATGGAGAGGTGGGCGTGAGAATTACTTTTATGAGCAAGGTTTAAAGATTGGTGCTGAGGGCAGTGATGATTTTAAATCGTTTAAAGATTTTGAGGATCGGATGCTTCATTTTAAGAAGGAAGTTTTTAAGGATGAGCCATTTGCTTATGTTCGTCAAACAAATGTGAAATGGCATATTACCGATCCATTTCCAAACAATGGTAACTTACTAAAAATATTCCCTCCGGAACAGGAATTGCAAAAGGTTTATAAACACAACGGAAAGACTTATAAAAGTTATGAAGCCATTGGGGCTGGTATCTATTTACGTCATGTATGGGGTACTTTAATTCCAGCTTTCTATGAAGATCCACAAACGAATCATACGGCTTATGCTTATACATGGGTATATTCACCTGTTCAACAGGATGCTGGAATATATGTTCGCTTTCAAAATTATGGCCGTTCTGAAAAAGACTTACCACCACCTCAGGGTAAATGGGATTATAAAGAAAGTCGTATTTGGCTCAATGATACTGAAATAATGCCTCCTGTATGGGAGAATACCCATAGTGAGCTATCAAATGAAGTGTCCTTGCGTAATGAAAACTGGGAAGGAAGACCACCTATTTCAATTACATTAAATAAAGGATGGAATAAGGTATTACTAAAAATGCCCGTTGGTAAGTTTAAGTCTGATGAGATTAGATTAGTTAAATGGATGTTTAACGCGGTGATAGTTACGCCTGAAGGGCGTGATGCTTTGGAGGATATAGTTTATTCACCTGATCGCTCACTTTAAGAATCATAAATATAAAAACAGTTGGGATGAGCAGAGGTAAAATGTTTTCACAAGTTCTATATGCAGTATTGCACATTATGATCTTGTGGATGTTTACCACTGAGGTAGTACTAGCTCAGAAGATAAAGGTGGCTTGTGTCGGCAATAGTGTCACTTATGGTTACAATATTGACAATCCGAAGCTTTATAGCTACCCCGCTCAGTTACAAAAATTATTGGGAGATGCCTTTGAGGTGGCTAACTTTGGGAAGAGTGGTGCCACCTTATTGCAAAAAGGGCATCGCCCGTATATGGAACAAAATGAGTTTAGGGAAGCAGTCAAATTCCAACCTGATATTTTAATTGTTTCCTTAGGTCTGAATGATACCGATCCTCGCAACTGGCCAAATTATCGAGATGAGTTTGTAACTGATTATATGGCTTTAATCGATAGTGTAAAAAAGTCAGATGGCACTCAGCCAGAATTGTATGTTGGTCGTATGACGCCAATATTTCATTGGCATCCACGCTTTAAATCGGGTACGCGTGATTGGTTTTGGCAGATTCAAGAAGCCATAGGACAAGTTGCATTCAACTGCAAGGCAAATATAATTGACTGGCATTCTCCTTTGCATGCACGTCCAAATTTGTTTCCCGACGCTTTACATCCAACTAAAGAAGGCGCGAGCATTATGGCTCGTTTGGCATATCAACACCTTACTGGTGATTTTGGTGGTTTGCAAATGGCATCAGTATTTGGCGACCATATGGTATTGCAACGTAATAAACCAATTCCAGTTTGGGGCAAAGCTAATGGGGCCGAGAAAATAAGCGTTGAATTCAATGGTGCAAAGGCTGAAGCTACAACTGGCACTGATGGCCGTTGGCATCTGGAATTACCCGCGATGAAGCATGGTGGCCCCTTTGAATTGAAGATCAATTCCACAAATGAAGAAATCGTTTTTGAAAACGTGATGATTGGCGAAGTGTGGCTGTGTGCCGGACAATCGAATATGGCCTTTAAATTAAGTGAATCAACTTTTGGTGCTGAAGAACTTAAAAATAAAATGCCTTCCCAATTGCGCTTAATGAATTTCAGGCAAAGTGCCTATACAAATGACATGGCTTGGGATAAGGCTATGCTCGATCATGTGAATAACTTAAATTACCTATCGGGTCAGTGGCACATGCCTAATACTGAAACGATAGCTGATTTTTCTGCTATTGCTTGGTATTTTGGTAAGGAATTAGAATCAGAACTGGATGTGGCCATTGGTTTAATTCAACTGGCAGTAGGTGGCTCTCCTGCTGAGTCTTGGGTTGATCGTAAAACGCTTGAGTTTAATCCTCACTTAGTGAATATGCTTTACGATTGGCAAAACAATGATCATACTATGTTATGGTGTCGTCAGCGGGCAATGATTAATATTAAAAAGTCAGATGACCCAATGCAACGCCATCCCTATCAACCAGCTTATTTATTTGAAGCAGGTATTGAGCAGATAGCAGGCTTTTCAATAAAGGGAGTGCTTTGGTATCAGGGCGAATCCAATGCGCATAATATTGAATTACATGAAGTTCTGTTTCCAACATTAATTCAATCGTGGCGTGACGTTTGGGAACAACCGAATCTACCCTTTTATTTTGCTCAACTCTCATCATTAAACCGTCCGAGTTGGCCTCATTTTAGAGATAGTCAACGTAGAATGGCAAATCAATTAGCGAATGTGTCAATGGTTGTTACAAGTGATTTAGGTAATGAAACAGATGTTCACCCAAAACAAAAGAAACAAGTTGGCGAGCGTTTTGCACATTTAGCACTTCATCAATTATATGGTACGGAAGCAACACCACAAGGCAATATTAAAATTGAAAAAGTCGAGAGCACAATAGATGAGTTACGCATATCATTTACGAATACGAATCGATTGAAAATATCAGAGGAGAATGAATTGCATGAGCTGGAGGTAGCTGGAGAGGATGGTTTATTCCATCCGGTCAGAGCCATTCTAAAAGGAAATCAGCTGATTGTTAAAACTAAAGGACAATTTATAAAAGCAGTACGCTATGCATGGAAACCATATTCGAGTGGCAATCTGGTGAATGAAGATGGTGTTCCAGTTTCTACTTTTCTTTTAGAACATCCTTTTAAAATATTATAAATATCAAAAAAAAACAAATCAATAGTTATGAAAAACAACAAGATACTGGTAGTAATGGTTTTGATGCTTATTTCTCAATGGTGTATTGTTGACTTACATGCTCAAAGCGATAGGTTTTCCACTTATTATCATCAACGGAAATCATTATTTGAAGAACTACCGAATACTAAAAATGAAATTATTTTTTTAGGTAATAGCATTACCGATGGAGGTGAGTGGATTGAGTTACTTAATAACAAAAAGGTAAGAAACAGGGGGATAAGTGGTGATGTAACGGATGGTGTATTGTATCGCTTGGATGAGGTTACTGAATCGAAACCAAAAAAAGTGTTTTTACTCATTGGAGTTAATGATTTAGCTCGAGGAACGAGCAGCGATACTATTGTAAGTAAAATTAAGCAGATTGCTTTGCAGATTGGAGTGAAATCACCAAATACCCAAGTGTATATCCAGAGTATACTGCCGGTTAATCCGGTGTTCAAGAAATTCAGTGGGCATTGCTCCAAAACCGAAGAGATAATTTCGATTAACAAAGGTTTAAAAATTTGGTGTCAAGGGCATAGTTCGCACTATATCGATTTATTTTCTCATTTTAAAAATGAGGATGATAACTTAATGCAAATAAAATATACAAATGATGGTTTGCATTTGACTGGGGCAGGGTATTTTCTCTGGGCAGATATTATTAAACCATATATTAAATAGTTAGGCAAAAAATAAAACTACGATACTCAACATTAAGATGATGGAAAAAATAAAAGGATTAATCGCAGCACCCTTTACCCCTATGGATAAAGATGGGTCAATTAAAGAATCAGTAATTAAAGACTATTATAGTTTTTTAAAAGCAAATGGCCTTGTTGGCGCTTTTTTAAATGGTAGTACAGGTGAGGGAGTTTCTTTATCTGTTGAAGAACGTAAGTTGACGGCTTCTTTATGGACAAATGAAGCGAAAAAAGATACTGATCCTTTAAAATTAATAAACCTCGTAGGAGGTACTTCTTATCAGCAGGCAATTCAGTTGGCACTTCACTCACAAGAAGTTGGAATGGATGCAATTGCTGTAATGGCACCGTTTTATTTCAAGCCTAATACTGCTGAGCAATTGGCCGAATTTGTGATGAAAATTGGAGCTTCTGTACCTGACATGCCGGTTTACTTTTATCACATACCAGTATTAACAGGTGTTGATGTTCCAATGATTGAGTTGATTAAGGCTTTACATGGAAAGATGCCGAATTTTGCTGGCGTTAAATATACTCATGAGGACTTTATGGATTTTCTTTCATGCCTTCACTTTGCCGATGGACAATATGATATGTTGTGGGGACGTGATGAAAACTTATTAGCAGCACTAGCGATTGGTGCCGAAGGAGGAGTTGGAAGTACCTTTAACTACGCAACACCGCTTTATCTTACGTTGATTGATGATTATAAAAAGGGAGATATAGTATCAGCACGTCAATTGCAACAACAATCAATTGATATGATTCGCCTCTTGGGTAAATATGGTGGAATCGGTACCGGTAAAGCCTTTATGAAATATGTGGGTATTGAGTGTGGGCAGTTTCGCTTACCAATTAAACCAATGACAGATAGTGCTTATGATGAATTTACTAAAGATGTTGATGCACTTAATATGAATGCCTTTTTTTCAAAAATAAAATAAGATGAAGCATACAGTTAGAACCTTATTTTTTATCGTATCTCTTTTTGTTACGATTCCAATATTCGCACATGTTCAGCAAAGTAAGTTGAATAAGTTACCTGCCTTGTCAGATTCAAATCCTCATCATGGATGGGCAGCTTCGTTTGTTGGTGTTCATAACAATACATTGATATTGGCTGGTGGCTCAGCCTTTCCTGATGCTAAACCATGGGAAAATGGCATTAAAAAATTCTCGAATGAAATTATAGTGTTTGACGGTACCAAGTGGCAGAGTAATGTCAATTGGCGAATGCCTGAAGCATTAGCCGGAGGTGCAACTGTTTCTCTGCCCGAAGGTGTGTTTTGCACAGGAGGGTCTAATCCGAAAGGTATATCAAATCAATCTTTTTTGATTTCATATTCTAATAAACAAGCTAAAGTTACAAATATGCCAGCCCTTCCATTTTCTCTAAAGGGTCATGGAATGACGGCAATTGGAAGAACCGTTTATGTTGTTGGTGGCGTAACCGTTGATGGGTATAATTTGAAAGTGCTTCAACTTGATTTAAATGCTGTTGACAAAGGGTGGGAGACCATCACTGAACTACCTCAGGCTTTAAGTCATGCTACTGTAGTTAGCCAAACTGATGGAAGCGAACAATGCTTATTTGTAATAGGTGGGCGTTATAAGCTACATGGTGAAGCAATTACAACCTTCAGTAGTCAGGTGTGGAAGTATAAGCCATCTGCAAATAATTGGATAAAGAAAAATGATTGGATGCTAAAAGGTGGCAATCCAATTACAATTGCCGCAGCTGCAAGTGTAAAAACCGGTGCCTCTCATATATTGATTGTTGGTGGAGATGATGGTTCTACATTTAATCAAGTGGAGCATGCTATAAACAAAATGAAAGCTTCGGAAGGTGACGAGCGTGTATTGGCACAACAAATTCGCGATAGCTTATGGATAAACCATCCGGGATTTAATAAAGAGATTCTACTCTATAATACAATAACGGATAGTTGGTTTAGTGCCGGTGAGTTGGAAGCAGAAGCTCCGGCTGTAACATCTGCTGTATTATTGCAGAATAAAGTGATTATACCAAGTGGTGAAATTCGCCCGGGTATCCGTACAGATCAAGTTATTACTCTTGATTTTGCACGCCAGGAAGGATTTGGTCTATTGAACTACGTTGTTCTGGTACTTTACTTTATTGGTATGCTGTATTTGGGTTTCTATTTTATGAAACGCGAAAATGATGAGCAGGATTTCTTTAAGGCAGGAGGACGTATCCCCTGGTGGGCTGCAGGTATTAGTATTTTTGCTACAACATTAAGTGCCATTACATTTATCGCTATTCCGGCTAAGTCATATGCTACTGATTGGCGCATGCTGATTTTTAACCTGACTATAATACTGGTTGCTCCGGTAGTGATTAAGTATTATCTACCCTTTTTTAGAAGATTAAATATTGGAACAGCTTATGAGTATCTAGAGCTTCGTTTTAATAGAAGTGTGCGCTGGATGGCTTCTCTGTTTTTTATCATCTTTATGGTAACACGTATCGCAGTTGTCTTGTTTTTACCATCGTTGGCATTACACGCCGTTACAGGCTTTAGTGTTTATTGGTCAATAATTGTTATGGGTGTAGTAACAATTATTTATTGCACCAGTGGTGGAATAGAGGCTGTTGTGTGGGGTGATGTTATTCAGGGGATTATCCTAATGTTTGGTGCATTGTTAGCTTTGGCTTATATGATATTTGGTGTTGATGGAGGAATGGGTGGATTTATTGATGTATCTTTTGATAATCAAAAACTGTTTCTTTTAGATTTTAATATGGATTGGTCTAAACCGGTTCTATGGGTTGTATTGCTCGGAGGATTTGCGAATAGTCTAATAGCTTATACAAGTGATCAGTCAGTTGTACAGCGTTATATGACTACCAAGGACGAAAAGGCCACATCAAAGAGTATATGGTTAAATGGAATTATTAGTATACCTGTATCAGTAATTTTCTTTTTATTAGGAACAGGCTTGTATGCTTTTTATACATCCAAGCCAGAGGCTTTATCAGTTTCAATTCCTAATTTGGATGCCGTATTTCCACATTTTATTGTTTCTGAATTACCAGCTGGATTAGCTGGTTTACTTATTGCTGCCGTGTTTGCTGCAGCGATGTCAACCTTGTCATCTAATATCAATTCTGTATCAGCCGTTATTACATCTGATTTCTTTGATGTGCTACGACCAAAGGCAAAAGGTAAAAGTAGTATGCTTGTGGCTCGTCTATCTGGAATTATCGTTGGTATCTTTGGAATAGGTATGGCACTTATATTAGCCACTTGGGACATCGCTTCTCTGTGGGATCAATTTAATACCTTCCTCGGTCTATTAACCGGTGGACTTGGAGCATTGTTTGTAATGGGAATATTCTTCAAGCGTATTTCAGGTATTGCGGCCTTTATTGGTGTTATAGTTGGTTTTGTTGCCTTGTTATGGTTGCGAAGCTATTCGCCAATGTCATTTTTATTATACGGTGCAGTTGGTATAGCAATTAGTGTTGCAGTAGCCTATGTGTTAAGTTTTATTTGGCCGCAAAAGAAGGCCATAGATAAACTCACTTATAATAGTGAGATTCGTAATGTAGATAGTTTATAGTTATGGAACAGAGTAAGATTGATAGTTATATCAAACAATATAGTAATGAGTTATTCCAAAAGGTTATTCCCTTTTGGATGAATCATTCTAAAGATGAAGTATATGGTGGTTATTTTACCTGTTTGTCTCGCGACGGACAGGTTTACGATACGGATAAATTCATTTGGTTGCAAGCTCGTGAAGTATGGCAATTCGCTAAGCTCTATAATACAGTTGAGCCAAAGCAAGAATGGCTTGATATGGCTTTGCATGGCGCTGAATTTCTGCAGAAGCATGGTAAAGATGAAGATGGTAATTGGTATTTTTCTTTAAATCAAAACGGAGAGCCATTAGTACAACCATACAATATCTTTTCCGATTGTTTTGCTACCATGGCCTTTGGTCAACTTTATAAAGCAACCGGGCATGAGAATTATGCTACTTTAGCTAAGGATACCTTCTATTCGATCATAAAACGGCAAAATAACCCTAAGGGCACTTATAATAAAATAGTGCCAGGAACACGAGAACTTAAGAATTTTGCCTTGCCTATGATTCTATCCAACCTTGCAATGGAGATTGAGACACTTTTGCCAAAGGCTTTTATTACGGAGACTTTAGATAAGGTGATTCATGAGGTAATGGATGTTTTTTATCTCGAAGATCAAGGTCTTATCCTTGAAAATGTAAGTCCTGATGGTCAATTTGTAGACTGTTTTGAAGGGCGCCTCCTCAATCCAGGGCATGCCATTGAATCGATGTGGTTTATGATGGATTTGGGTAAAAAGCTAAAACGTCCTGAATTAATTGAAAAAGCTGTTAAAATTACGCTTGATACTTTGGAATATGGATGGGATAAAGAGCACGGAGGTATTTTCTACTTTATGGACTTAAAAGGACATCCTAATCAACAGTTGGAGTGGGATCAAAAACTATGGTGGGTTCATCTTGAAACATTAGTTGCTTTATTAAAGGGCTATCAACATACAGGTAATGTAGCTTGCTGGGAATGGTTCACAAAGGTACATGATTATGCATTTAAACACTTTTCAGACCCAGAACATGGCGAATGGTTCGGCTACCTGAACCGTCGCGGTGAGGTGCTACTGCCGCTGAAAGGTGGAAAATGGAAGGGTTGTTTTCATGTGCCACGAGGCTTGATGATTGCCTTGCAAACGCTTGAAAATATTAAGAAAACACTTTAAGTGGTGTTTTCTTAATATTTTAATTAGACGGATTCTTCGAGGCTTGCCTCGTGGGTTTTATAGTTCTCTCCTGTTTTTACAGAGAAGATGTCCGATTATGTACCGGATGGGGGTGAATGAAGAAAACCCTCTTTTTAGCGGAGCTGAAATAAAGTTGGCAAAATAACTCGGGGGCTTACAACGAGGATAGTCAACTTTAAGGATTTTCTTTATTGAGTCGCAATTATGCTAAGATATTTAAGTTTAGTGCGCTGTCTTTTGATTTGAATAAAATGTTGTCATGTTTTGAATGAACGCAACATGTTTTTATGAATGAAAAACCACTTTTTTTGATGAAAATGTCATGGCATAGCGTAGCACTAACATCATATATTTGTGTCATGAGAGATTCTAAATAAAATTTATATATTATAAATACTGAAAAGATGAAGCAAATATTAAAGCTGAGTTTGTTTTGTTTATGGATGATATCTATAAACAGCTTAAGTGCACAAATAATTGTTGATTGGCAAAATCCAAAAGTTTTCGAGATTAATAAAGAAGCACCTTATGCTTATTTTGTGCCATTCGAAACGGAGCGTGACGCATGGGATGGAATTATTTCTAATTCAATTTACCATCAGAGCCTTAATGGAACGTGGAAATTTAATTTGACTCAAGATCCAGAGAATCGACCTAAGGATTTTTATCATGAGAAGTATGATGTTAGTGGCTGGGATGATATAAAAGTACCGGCAAACTGGGAGATTGAAGGTTTTGATACGGCTATTTATGTAAATACAACTTATCCATTTTGGCAAATTGCTAAAAAAAGACCTGAACCGCCATTCATTCCGGAAGGTTATAATCCGGTTGGTTCGTATAAAAGAACTTTTAATATTCCTGAATCATGGGATGGAAGACAAGTATTCGTCACTTTTGGAGCTGTAAAATCAGCTTTTTACCTTTGGATAAACGGGCAGAAAGTGGGCTACAGTCAGGGTTCAAAAACACCCGCAGAGTTTGATTTGACAAAATACATCAGGCAGGGCGAAAATACAATTGCCTTGGAAGTTTATCGTTGGTCAGATGGCAGCTATCTGGAGTGTCAGGACTTTTGGCGTTTAAGTGGAATTCAGCGTGATGTAACGCTATCAGCTCGTCCACAAGTTCGTATTCGCGATTTTAATGTTATTACAGGCCTGGATAATAATTACCAAAATGGCACATTTAACCTTCAAGTGGAATTAGCTAATCACTACGAGAAGAAGCCAGGTCGTTATACGGTTGAGGCAAAGTTATTAAGCGAAAATAAAGAAGAGCAGCTAATCGACATGTCGGTAACCATGGAGGTTACTGAACAAACAAGCATTGCTAACTTTGAAAAAGATGTAGTTGAGAATCCTAGAAAATGGAGTGCCGAGCAACCTAACCTATATCGTCTAGTTATTAATCTGAAAGACAAAAAGGGTAAAGTTTTACAAAGTCTAACACAACAGGTTGGCTTTAGAACTGCTGAAGTTAAAAATGGACAATTCTTGGTTAATGGACAGCCAGTATTAATTAAAGGTGTTAACAGGCATGAGCATGATCCTGATAATGGGCATGTTGTTGATGAGACCAGTATGTTGATGGACATTCGTTTGATGAAAGAAAATAACATCAATACGGTTCGTACTTGCCACTATCCTACGTGTGAGCGTTTTTATGAACTGTGTAACATTTATGGTCTTTATGTCATTGACGAGGCTAATATCGAATCGCATGGTATGGGGTATGGCGATCGCTCATTGGCAAAAGATCCTGAATGGGAAGATGCACATATGGCGCGTACAATTGCGATGTATGAACGCGATAAAAATCAACCATCTATAATCACTTGGTCGCTCGGTAATGAAGCTGGAAATGGTGATAATTTTGTAGCAACTTATAATTGGTTAAAAGCGCAAGATTCTTCACGTCCAGTACAGTACGAAAGGTCGGGATTAGAGGATAATACGGATATCTACTGCCCAATGTATGCCAGTATTGAGCGTACAATCGAATATGCTAAAAGCAATCCGGATCGACCATTGATTCAATGTGAGTATTCGCATGCGATGGGTAATAGCTGTGGTAGTTTGAAAGACTATTGGGAGGCAATTGAAAAATATCCTGCTTTGCAAGGTGGTTGTATTTGGGATTGGGTTGATCAAGGCTTACGTGAAGTTGATGAAAATGGCCGTATGTATTTTGCTTATGGTGGCGAGTATGGAACTAATATGCCAAGTGATAATAGCTTTTGTTTAAATGGTTTGGTGAATCCGGATCGTCAGCCGAACCCACAGCTACACGAGACAAAAAAAGTATATCAAAATATATCAGTAAAGGCCATTGATATTGAAAAGGCGCATTTTGCTATCTATAATAAATACTTCTTTACTAATATAAACGAGTTTGTTGTTAAGTGGACTATTGCTAATGCAGAAGGAATTGTGGCCGAGCAAGTTTTGGATACTGATATTGAAGCTCAGGACTCTAAAGAGGTGCAGTTGAAATTACCTGAATTGCCAGTTCTAAAAGCTGGCCAAAACTATACGCTTACGTTTTCTTTTGCTCGAAAAAATCGTAAGGGTTTAATTACAGAAGGACATGAATTGGCATGGGATCAATTTGTGTTACCTATCGAAGCAAAGGAATATAAAATTGCTAAATCACTAGGTTCAATATCTGTTAATCAGAATGATCTGGCTGTTACTATAGAAGGAACTAATTTTAGCATGAGTTTCTCAAAGGCTGATGGGCTTATGTCGGAATACATATTTGAAGGTCAATCGATTGTTAAGCAAGGTCCCAAGCTTAATTTTTATCGTCCGGTAACCGAAAATGATGTGCGCGACGGTAATGGAAAAAGAGCGTGGCTGGATGCTGGTCTTAATAATCTGGAACAAAAAGTATCTGGTAAAATTAAAGTTGTTGAAGAACAGGATAGTCGTGTGAAGATTATAATTCCTGTGGTTTTGGTAAATTCTGAAAAGGGAACAGAGATTAGAGCCAATCAACAATATACGATTAGTAATAACGGTGCTGTTAATATAGATGTTGATATTGAGCTTTCATCAAATATTAAGGCCGTAGCAAAGGTTGGCTATCAAACCTTATTGAATAAAGCTTTGGATCAATGCTCGTGGTATGGGTTTGGGCCTGTGTCAACTTATTCAGATAGAGATGCAGCAGGTCGCGTCGGCTATTACGAGGCAACAGCAATGGAGTTATTTGATTCTAATTTAGTGGTTCCGCAAGATAATGCTAATAAAAGTCAAACCAAATGGGGATCAATTACTAATGTAGAAGGGGTTGGCTTCTTCTTTAGGGGAGAGGAAAAGCTAAATTTCAGTGCTTACCCATATTCAGATACAGATATTGATAAAGCTCGTCATGCTAATGAGTTGGATAAAGCTGAGTTTGTAACGCTTAATCTCGATCATCAACAAGCAGGTTTAGGAACAGCTACTTGCGGACCAAGCGTATTACCACAGTATGTGCTAAATACAAATACATATAGATTTCAGCTTGAACTAATTCCGGTTGATCTGAAAAAGAAAACTGTTTTTATGTATGGTGCTGAGAAATCATTTTAGAAGCTGTTGAATCCGGAATTGTGTTTCTGGAGAAACACTGATTTATAAGGGTTTGAGTTAAACTATTAAAGATATATTAATGAGACATTATGTAATGTTAGTGCTTGCCTTTGCTGTATTATCGGTAAGCTTTGGTTGTAAAGAGTCAAAAAAGAATGAATACAACATTATTCCTTTTCCGCAGGAATTGGTCGAGAATACTGGTGTATTTACAATAAATAATAAAACTGAAGTATTATTCTCTGGAAGTGAGAATGCGGAGTTTGTGGCAAAGACCTTCGCTGAGTTTATTAAACCAGCTACTGCTCACGAGCTAAAAGTTGCATCGGTATCTACGGAAACCATGGTTACTGGTGCCATCGTATTTATTGAAGATAAAGAGTTGGAAGGTGAGGAAGGCAGTTATAAATTGACAGTAACACCAAATGGTATTCTGGTGAAGTCGAATAATCCTGTAGGTTTATATTATGCTTTTCAGACAATACGTCAATTATTACCAGTTGAGATAGAAAGCAAAAATAAAGTAGCAGGGATACAATGGAATGTACCGTCAGTTGAAATATCAGATGCTCCTCGTTTTTCTTACAGAGGTCTGCACCTCGATGTTGGTCGTCATTTTTTTCCAGTTGATTTTTTAAAGAAATTTATTGATTTGCTGGCTTTACACAAAATGAACGTGTTTCATTGGCATTTAACCGAGGATCAGGGATGGAGATTAGAAATTAAAAAATATCCGAAATTGGCCGAAATAGCTGCCCATCGTAATGAAACACGAGTAGGACATGGAGGTAGTAGTACAGCCGAGTATGATGGAAAACCATATGGAGGATTTTATACGCAAGAACAAGCAAAGGAAATTGTTAAGTATGCTGCTGATCGTCATATTACTGTTATTCCTGAAATAGAATTACCAGGACACGCACAGGCTGTTTTGGCTGCTTATCCGAATCTTGGATGTACCGGAGGACCATATGAAGTAGCCAAGACTTGGGGCGTTTTTGATGATGTCTTTTGTGCTGGTAATGAGCAGTCGTTTCAGTTCTTAGAAGATGTATTAGTTGAAGTGATGGAAATATTCCCTTCTAAATACATACATATCGGAGGCGATGAATGCCCAAAGACAAGATGGAACGAGTGTCCAAAATGTAAAAAGCGCATGCGTAAAGAGCATTGCAAAAATGCACATGAATTACAGAGCTACTTTATTAGTCGAATTGAAAAGTTTTTAAATAGTCATGGTCGTGACATTATCGGCTGGGATGAAATCTTGGAAGGTGGATTGGCCCCTAATGCAACGGTTATGTCGTGGAGAGGTATTCAAGGAGGAATTGAGGCAGCTAAGCAAAAACATAATGTTATTATGACGCCTAATTCACACTTTTATCTCGATCATTATCAGAATAATCCAGACAAGGAACCGCTAGCTATTGGAGGCTTTTTACCTTTGAGTAAAGTTTATTCATATAACCCTTATTCATCAGAATTAACAGCCGATGAAATGAAATATATTATTGGGGTACAAGGTAATTTATGGACTGAGTATATGAAAACTAGTGATCATGTTGAATATATGGCTTATCCGAGAGCATGTGCTATTTCAGAAGTTGGTTGGTTGGATTATAAGAAACGTAATTTTGACGAGTTTGCGTTAAGACTACAAAAGCATTTTAAGCGTTTAGATATGCTTGACGTGAACTATTTTAACAAAATACTTATGCCTTCTGCACTTGTTTCTAAGGTGGAGTTTTTAAACAAAGAACACTTAGTGTTGGAGAATAATGCTGTAGGTGCTCAAGTCTATTATACTTTGGACGGATCTACGCCAACAAAAAGTTCAACACTATATACTAGTGCCATCAAAATTGATACTGAAGGTGTTATTAAAGCTGTAGCAATTAATCTGGAAGGTGAAAGTAGTGAAGTGCTAGAAATTGAAGCGGTTAACCTTAAGTACATGGAGGGAACTGCAGAGCCTGGAGCCAAAAACGGCTTAAGTTGTAAGTTGTCTGTTGGCAAATTTAGTTCGTGTAAAGAGGTTGAAAAAGCGGATGGTAAAATTATTAGTGTTGATAATATTTCGATACCGGATAATGCGCCACATGACCATTTTGGTTTGCAAATGAAAGGCTTTGTTACAATTCCTCAAGAAGGATTGTATAAAATTAGTCTTGGCTCTGATGATGGATCTGTGTTATATCTTAACGATCAGTTGATTATTGATAATGATGGATACCACGGAATGGAATATCAGAAAGCAAGTGTTGCACTCAAAGTAGGAACTTATCCTATTAAAGTGGTGTATTTTGAAGCAACTGGAGGAGAGAACCTAAAAGTGTCTGTTGTAGCACCGGGTGGAGAAACCATAACTAATATTTCTGAATATTTTAGTCACTAAAATACCATGAAAGTAGACGTTGTATTTGCAGCAGGAGATCTAGCTGAGGCAAAAGTCAAAGGAAAAGTTGCTATTGTTATCGATGTACTACGTGCTACATCGGTAATGGTAACGGCTTTAAATAATGGAGCTAAAGAAGTTATACCGGTTCTGTCACCAGAAGAAGCTTTTGCTCTTAAAAAAGAAAATCCGAAACAGGTGTTACTTGGAGGCGAAAGAGATACTTTGGCAATTGAGGGGTTTGATTATGGAAATTCACCTTTGGATTATGTCCCTGGGGTAGTTGAAAACAAAACCATAGTGATGACAACATCCAATGGAACGAGAGCCATTAAAGGATCTGTTGCTGCCAATAAAATTGTTATCGCCTCATTTCTTAATGTAAAGTCTATTGTTGAAAGTATTTCAGAAGGTGATGATCCGGTTTTAGTTTGCAGTGGATCTAATGATTTTTTTACGATTGAAGATTCTTTGTGTGCCGGAATGATAATAAGTATCCTAGGTCAAATATTTGATATTCAACTATCGGATGGTGCATTGGCAATGAAGGAGCTTTATGAGACAAATAAAGATTTAGAGCAGATTGCCTCGGGAGGAAATCATTATAAATTACTTCAGAAAAGGGGTTTTTATGATGATTTGAAATATTGCTTTCAGAAAAACAGCATTCAATTAGTACCCTATTACAAGGCAGGCAGAATCATTATTTAATTTGTTGAAATGAATGTATTAATATGATTTTATAAAGAAGATGACCAAAAAATTATCCAGCCTTCCTTATATCCTTGATCAAACCAATTGGGGCACTGTTAAGCAGGAAAAGTATGAAATGGCCATTTTGCCTTGGGGTGCAACAGAACCTCATAATTATCATTTACCGTATGCTACAGATACTATTCAGGCTAAAGAAATAGCTGTTGGTGCTGCCGCGATTGCATGGCAAGATGGTGTAAAAACAATGGTTCTTCCTGCCATTCCTTTAGGCTTACAAAATCCGGGACAGCTTGATTTACCATTTTGTTTAAATACACGGCTCTCAACTCAAAAAGTTATTCTGGAGGATATTTTGATGTCTTTGCAGAAACAGGGTATTAAAAGACTTGTGATTATTAATAGCCATGGTGGCAATGATTTTAAATCACTGGTAAGAGATTTCCAAACTCAGTTCAATGATTTTTTTATTGGGGTGATTGATTGGTTTAAAATTGTTGGCTGTGATGAGTTTTTTGATGAACCCGGAGATCATGCAGGGGAAATGGAGACCTCTCTGATTCAATATTTACATCCGGATTTGGTGACTGTTGAAGAGGCTGGAGATGGTAGAAGTATTGGGTTTAAGTTAAATTCATTAAAAAAGGGAGTTGTTTGGACACCTCGTAACTGGGCAAAAATATCAAGCGATACCGGTGTTGGAAATCCAAAAATGGCTACTTCGGAGAAAGGAGAGAAATGTTTTAAATTTCTTATACAGTCGATTGCAAATGCTTTAAGAGAAATTGCAAGTGTAAACCCAGATGATTTATACTAATATATTATTCTCCTTCCAATTTAAAGAATAACTATCCTGTAAGTAGGATTAAAAGAAATGATAAAATGAGAGAATTTATATTTGTATTGCTTTTAGTATATATATCGCTAAGTGGGTGTGAAACAAAAAATGAAACACCATTCTCGCTTATTCCGCAAGTATCATCAGTAGATTACTCTGGAGAATACATGAATTTGGATGAATTAGAAGTACTGGTATTACCTGAGGAATGGATAGAGTTAGGTGGACAAATTAATTCATTTCAGAAGCAATATGAAGCAAACATATTACAAGTCGCAGATAAGATTGAATCGAAAGGTATTCGTTTTCAACAATCAGCAGAGCTAGGCAATGAGGAATATATATTAAGTATAAATGATAGAGGTATTTTAATAAAAGCCTCGGATTATGCTGGTGCATTTAATGCATTACAAACATATAAACAAATTGTAAGTCAGAGCGAAAAGGGAAGTATTCAATACCTGCAAATAAAAGATAAGCCTCGATTTGAGTACCGTGGATTGATGCTGGATTGTAGTCGACATTTTTGGACAGTTGACGAATTAAAAGAGTCGATTGACCAAATGTCATTATTTAAACTTAACAAACTTCACTTGCATTTGACCGACAATAATGCTTGGCGGATTGAAATTAAAGCTTTTCCAAAATTAACCAGTGTTGGAACTTACTATGAGGATTATCCTGAGTTATCGGATAAATTTTATACTCAAGATGATTTAAAAGAAATTGTTAGATATGCATCAAAAAGAAATATTGAAGTAATACCAGAGATAGATTTACCAGGCCATGCTATTGCTCTTTTAGCTGCTTATCCTGAGTACTCCTGTGAAGGTGGGAAATTTGAGCCTTATCCGGAAGAGATGCCTCCTTCAAAGAGATATAAGAATACTGCTAATATGATATGTGTTGGAAATAAGGCAGTATATGATTTTGTAGGAACCATTGTTGAAGAAATGGCCAGCATATTTCCCTCAAAAAAAATTCATTTAGGAGGCGATGAGGTTCCTACCAAGGTGTGGGAAACATGTGATAAATGTAAAGATCTGCATCATCAACATAATATGGAGGGATGGCATAATATACAAGATTATTTTACAAAGAAAATGTCAGAGATTGCCGCAAATAATAATAGAATAATGATTGGTTGGGATGAAATAAATGATCATCAGGCTGCGTCATCAGAAGATATTATTATGATATGGCGAGATTATGGTTTTGAACGAGCAATAGAAGCGCTGGAAAGAGATGTGCCAGTTATTATGGCTCCCCAACATGGATGTTATTTTGATTGGGGCTACGCCGGTAATTCAACGCGTAAGGTTTATGAGTGGGATCCAATATCGACGGAAATAACAATGTTGAATAAAAATCACTTGGTCATAGGAGGGCAGGCATGTTTATGGACTGAACGAGTAAGTACCCAAGATAGAGTTGAAGAAATGCTTTACCCAAGATTGATTGCTTTGGCAGAAGTACTTTGGACTAGTAAAAAACAACGAGATTGGGAATCATTTTTAATCCGCTTAGAAAATAATTACGGTTTGCTTACAAATCAGGGGATTAGCTATTTTATTGACGATGCGATTAATGAGTTAGAATTCGTTCCGAAAAAAGAGAAGCCTTCGTTGGTTAGACATGCCATGCTAAGTACAAGTATTCCAAATCATGGGAACTACCATTTGGAATATATTTTCGATGGACGTTCAAATACGTTTTATTGGGGCGGACGAAGTATGCGAAAAGGGGATTGGTATGAGATAGAATTAGGCGAATGTGTTAAGGCTAATACAGTTAAGGTTATAACAGGTGATTCTAAAGATTATATTCAATATGGAGATTTGTTGATTTCATTCGATGGAGAAAAATTTGAACATCATGCCTCTTTTGACGAACTTGGGGTAGCTAAAGCAAATGTTAAAGGAAAACTTATAAAAAAAATACGGATTCAAGTGTCCAAGGATGTTGCATCTTGGCCTGTTATAAAAGAGGTTAAAATTGATTAATATGAAAGCGAATATTATAACAATGAAGCTTGTGCTTATTCTGGTTCTGGGACTTACAATGGCATGTGAATCATCAATAGATAAAGAAGTAAGTATAATACCTCAGCCAGTTAGTTTAGATATTAACAAAGGTTCATTTAGACTCAATTCAAATACTCAAGTTTCCATAGCTAAGGGTACAGGTAAAACCCAAAAGGTAGTTGATCATTTGAAAGATATTATAGATGCATCTTGTGAAATAGATTTGTCTGTCGTCAAGGAGAACCCATCAAAAGAGAATGTAATAATATTTGAGATTTGCGTGGATATTAAAGATAAAGAGGGGTATGAATTACATGTTTCAAAGGATTATATTCACATAAAAGCGAAGGAAGATGTTGGGCTATTTTATGGCACCCAAACATTGAGGCAATTGTTACCTGTAAGTATTAATAAACAGCATGGTGGAGAAGGCGAATTAGCTATTCCTGTTGTAAGTATTAAAGATGCACCCCGTTTTGGCTGGCGAGGACTTCACCTTGATGTAAGTCGTCATTTTTTTTCGGTTGATTTTATAAAAAAGTACATTGATCATATGGTGCGTTACAAACTAAATGTTTTTCATTGGCATTTAGTAGATGGTCCTGGATGGAGAATCCCCATTGATGCCTTTCCAAAATTAACAGATGAAGGCGCCTGGCGTGTGGATAAAACGCACGACGAATGGAATTGGCGTGCAACAGAAATGGGTAAACCTTCAGATGGCAGACCTGCTTATGGGGGATATTATTCAAAAGATGAAATTCGGGAAATAATAAAATATGCTGAAGAACGATTTGTTCAGATAATACCAGAAATCGAAATGCCCGGTCATTCATTGCCACCACTACTATCTTATCCAGAATTGGTCTGTGAAAATAATAATATTGCTATAGATGGGCTAAGAGGCAAAGATGTAGTATGTGTGGGAAGTGAATTTACCTATCAGTTTTTTACTAAAATATTAGATGAAACAATGGATTTATTTCCTTCTAAATTAATTCATATTGGAGGAGATGAAGTAGGTAAAAGTGCATGGAAGGAATGTGGCCGTTGTCAACAATTCATAAAAAAGGAAGGTTTAAAAGATGAAAAGGAATTACAGAGCCATTTTATGTCAAGAATAACGGAATATGTTAATAGTAAAGGAAGAGAAGTAATTGGATGGGATGAAATTATGGAAGGAGGTTTGCCTAAAAATGCTAAGGTAATGTCATGGCGAGGTTATGAAGGAGGTATTAAATCGGCAAATTTAGGACATGATGTCGTCATGTCACCTATTTCTCATACTTATTTCGACTTATACCAAGGGGATCCTTCAATAGAACCAAAGGCATATGGTAAATTATATCTGACAGATGTTTATAAATTTGATCCAGTTCCCGAAGATATTGACCCAGCAAAACAGCATCATATTTTAGGAGGGCATGCCTGTTTATGGACTGAACATGTGCGAACTCCTGAGCATGCAGAGTATATGTTGTTTCCGAGGTTGTTAGCATTTTCAGAAACAGTATGGTCTGTTAAGGAGAACTTAAACTTTGATTCTTTTATGACCAGACTGGAAAAACACCATAGGCTGTTAGAAAAAGACGGGATTAATTATTCCATGAGTGCATATAATGTTGCAATTTCAGAGCAAATAGATTCCATTGATAACAAATATATGATTTCAATGGCAAACGAAGTAAATAGGCATCTCATAAGGTATACATTAGACGGAAAAGAACCTTCGATTCACTCACCGGTTTATCAAGGTCCATTTTATTTAGGGAATGAGACTTTGATTAAGGCAGCTTCATTTAGAAATGGAAAACGGTTGGGGGAAATAGCCGAAATTGATTTAGATCATAAGCATAAAATTGAAGAAACTAACCAGGTTAATTAATCTATAATATAAGAATTATGGCATCAAGTAGACGATCATTTTTAAAGAATATAGCTATTGGAACAGGTGTTATAGCTTCAGCTCCATTGGCAGGATGTAATGCAAAGTCAACTGAAGAAGAAGCAGTAGCTTATATCAGGACCTCCGCTGAGCGTCTGCCTAAAATGAATTTTAATATGTGCGGATATGCTGCTCCAAAGCTCGATAAAGTTCGTGTTGGTTTTGTTGGTATTGGCGATAGGGGTATCGGTGCTGTTGAGCGTATGACTTATATTGAGGGTGTGGAAATTACGGCAGTTTGTGATACACGTCAGGCTGCTATTGATGGTGCTCAGGATGTATTGAAAAAGCTAGGCCTGCCTCTGGCTAAAGAATATACTGGTAGTGATGAGGCGTTTAAGGATATGTGCGAGAGTGGAAATGTTGATTTGGTATATATAGCAACGCCTTGGGAGTGGCATGTTCCAGTTGCTATAGCTGCTATGAAAGGAGATAAACATGCAGCGGTTGAAGTTTCTACAGCTAAATCTATGGATGAATGTTGGGAAATGGTTGAAGTATCGGAGCAGACAAAAAAACATTGCGTCATACTTGAAAACTGCTGTTACGATTTTTTTGAGCTTTTAACCCTCAATATGGCTCGACAGGGTGCATTTGGTGATTTGGTTCATGGCGAAGGTGCTTACATTCATGATCTAGATTACTGGCATTTTAATAAACCACAAGATGATAAGCCACGTGGTGATGGTGCCTATGACAAACTATGGCGCTTACATGAAAATAGCCGCAAGGCCAATGTGTACCCAACACACGGTTTAGGGCCAATTTGTCAGGCCATGGATATTAATCGTGGCGACAGGATGGATTATCTGACGGCAATGATGTCGGATGATTTTACTTTGGCTAATCGAATCAAAGAATTAGCACCAGACAGACCCGATTTGCAACAGTTTGTTGGAAAAGAAATGCGTGGTAATATGGATATGCAAATGATTCGTACGGTTAAAGGACGAACCATTATGATTCAACATGACATTAGTTCACCACGACCATATTCTAGAATCCATATGTTGAGCGGAACCAAATGCTTTGCTCAAAAGTGGCCATTGCAGCACATCGCTTTCGGGCATAATAAGGCTGATGATGCAAAAATGAAAGAGCTACAAGAAAAGTATGCTCCTGAAATTGTGACACGAATGGGCGAAATGGCCAAGCAAGTTGGAGGTCACGGTGGTATGGACTTTATGATGGATTGGCGCTTGATTGATTGTTTGCGTAATGGATTACCAATGGATATGGACGTATATGATGCTGCTTCGTGGAGCTGTATTACGCCATTGAGCGAATGGTCAATTGCCAATGGATCTAAACCTATTGATGTTCCGGATTTTACACGTGGAGCATGGAAAACAAATGCCCCTGTTGAACTAAGCTTAAAAGGAGGAGGTACTACTGCAGTTCGTAATCTTAAGAAAGCAGATACTAGAGGACAATTGTCGCTTGACTAAAGTTTAAATGGACAGTGGGCTCTATGGCCTGCTGATCTTTTATACCACTTGGATGGTTTTTATACCAAACTTCTTCTGCCTTAATGTAAGGTATGTTCAATCCTAGTACGTTTAGCAAATAAAAAAATAATAAGATATGATTAAGGGATTATTCAGCCATGTGGCATTACTACTATTATTCTTTTTCGGAAGTTTAATACTTAATGCGAGTGAAAAAAACGATTGGGAGAACCCTAAAGTGTTCAACCTTAATAAGGAGTTACCTCACGCATCATTAATGCCATTTTCGTCCATAGATAATGCATTAACAAAAAAACATAAAGCATCGGTTTATTATAAAAGCTTAAACGGAACCTGGAAGTTTAATTGGGTACGTAAACCTGTTGATCGTCCTGTTGATTTTTACAAGCCTTCTTTTGATGTTAGCCAATGGGATGATATTAAAGTTCCGGCGAATTGGGAGCTTGAAGGCTATGGGATACCTATTTATTGTAATCATCAGTACGAATTTGCCAGTTATAAAGCTCCTGTGTCTGATGAAATAAAATATGTTGATAAAATTTATCCGGCCAATCCGGGACAAGTTCCCCACGACTATAATCCTGTTGGATCGTATCGTCGCACCTTTACAGTACCCGAAAGCTGGGATGATCGCCAGGTATTCATTCAATTTGGTGCAGTCAAATCGGCCTTTTACATATGGGTGAACGGACAAAAAGTTGGTTATAGTCAAGGTAGTAAAACAGAAGCTGAATGGGATATTAGCAAATATTTGCAAAAAGGTGAAAACACTTTAGCTGTTGAAGTTTATCGTTGGAGTGATGGTTCTTATCTGGAGTGTCAGGATTTTTGGCGTATCAGTGGAATAGAACGTGATGTATTTATTTATTCGACACCTAAAGTACGTATTCGTGACTTCTTTGTAAAAGGTGATCTTGATGAAACATATGTCAACGGTAAGCTAAGCGTTGAAGTTGATTTAGCCAACCATGTTGATCATTTGCGATCGGGTAGTTATAATTTAAGCTATATGTTATTCGACCAAAATAAGAATATTGTAGCTCAGGAAAACTTAAAGGTTAATATTGATAAAAAAGAAGATTTAAAACTGTCGTTCGAAAAGGAAATTGAAAACCCGTTGAAGTGGACTGCTGAAACGCCAAACTTATATTCATTGGTTCTGAAGTTAGAAGATGATAAGGGTAATAATCAGGAGATAGTTTCTGCAAAAATGGGCTTTCGCAAAGTGGAAATAATTGATGATGTGTTTTATATAAATGGAGTTGCAGTGTTGATTAAAGGGGTTAACCGCCACGAGCATAATCAACATACTGGTCATGTAGTGAATGAAGAGGACATGCTTCATGAGATTAAGCTGATGAAACAGTTTAACATCAATGCTGTTCGTAATTCACACTATCCAACACATCCACGTTTTTACGAGTTATGCGATGAGCATGGTTTGTATGTCACTGATGAGGCTAATATTGAATCGCACGGAATGTATTATGGCAAGCATTCTTTGGCAAAAAATGCGGAGTGGAAAGAAGCACACCTTGATCGTAATAAACGTATGGTGGAACGTAGTAAAAATCATCCTAGTATCATTGTTTGGTCCATGGGTAATGAAGCTGGCGATGGCGATAATTTTACGGCCGCATTTGACTGGATTAAGCTTCGCGATCAATCACGGTCTATTCATTACGAACGTGCTGAGATGCGTGAAAATACAGAGCTGTTTTGTCCACAATATCCGGGTGTACGTTATCTGAAAAAATATGCTTCTAAGCATCAGAAGAAACCAATGATAATGAGTGAATACTCACATGCAATGGGTAACAGTACTGGAAATTTGGTGGATCTATGGGATGTGATTCATGACCGTAGCAATAAACAACTCCAAGGTGGATATATCTGGGACTGGATTGATCAGGGCTTATTGGAGTTTGATGAAGAAGGACGCCGATACTGGACTTATGGTGGTGATTATGGTGAAAACATGCCTAGCGATGATAATTTTGTGTGTAATGGTATAATCTATCCTGATATGGCACCGCAACCTGCCATGTGGGAGGTTAAATATGCCTACCAGTATGTCCGATTCAGTAATGAAGGTCTACCTTTTGGTCAATATGAAATTACAAACTACTATGATTTTATCGACTTGGATGGTTTTGATATTCGTTGTTCTATCACTGAGAACGGAAAAGAAATTCATTATGGGTTTGTTGAAGCTACTCTCAATGCCAATGAGAGTAAGGTATTTGAAATAGCAATTCCTATAATAAAAGGCAAACAAGATTCAGAGTATTTTATTGATTTCTCTGTGCGATTGAAAAAACCAACATCAATATTAGCCGAAGGACATGAAGTGGCACATGACCAGTTTGCTATTGCAGTTCCTGTTCATCCAATTGCAAAAGAAGAGCAACATGGTAATATTACAACTACTGAAAATGATGAAGTGATTAATGTGAATGGGCAAAATTTCACAATTAACTTTAATAAATCGACAGGTACAATCGGAGAGTGGACGGTAAACGGTATTCAACTGATTCAGAAAGGACCATCGCTTAATTACTGGCGAGCACCAAACGATAATGACAAAGGCAGCAATATGATTAAGCGTTTGGGTATATGGCGTGAGGTATCTTCAAATTTTGAGGTAGATAAACTTACTCTTGAACAGAGTTCTAGTAAAAAAGCTATAGTTACCGTAGATATTAAGTTGCCAGCTATTAATTCAAATCAAACCATAGTATATGAGATTTTAGGTAATGGTCGCATTCATATTAGTAATACTTTAAGTTTAGGTAAAAAAGGTTTACCGGATATGCCGCGCTATGGTATGCGATTGACTTTACCTGTTGAGTTTGACAATTTGAAATATTTCGGACGTGGGCCTCATGAAAATTATTGCGATCGTAACCGTAGTGCTTTTGTTGGCTTATATGAGAGTAAAGTGGAAGATCAATATGAACCTTATGTTCGTCCTCAGGAGAATGGGTATAAAACTGATACTCGCTGGTTTGAACTGAGGAATAGTGATGGTTGGGGATTGAGAATTAGTGGAGCTCCTAGTATAGGTTTTTCAGCCCTACACAACCCAATTGAAGATTTTGATCAGGAAACTCATTCTGAAAACAAACACTTGAATGATATAGTTAAGCAAGATGGTGTGTTCGTTACTTTCGATCTTAAACAGATGGGTGTTGCCGGTGATAACTCATGGGGGGCTAAACCTTATGAGCAATACACGTTGCCGGCTCAAGACTATGAGTTTAATTTTATAATGGAGCCTGTTTTTTAAAAATACCATAAAAAATAATACATGAGTTTCTACAAATTGCCGATCTTGATTATAATCATTCTGTACGCAGGTTGTACTGAAATTCCATACAATATAATTGACTCGTATAATTATATACAGAAAGATAATCGAGAGGATAAGGACTGGGAAATTATTTGGCAAGATAATTTCAATGGCACAGACATAGATACAACAAAATGGACGAGAATTCCTCCGAATAAAGCAGATTGGGGCAAGCATATGACGAGTGATGACCGATGTTATGAAATATCTGAAGGAAAGTTGTTTTTAAAAGGTATTATTAATCCTGATACAGTAAGTGATTCAAGACTTTTTTTAACAGGAGGTATTTATAGTAAAGGGAAATTCGCATTTCAATATGGGAAGGTCGAAATAAGAGCCAAGTTAGAATGTGCGCAAGGTGCTTGGCCAGCTATATGGATGCTAGCTGAACAGAAGAAATATGGTTCTTATCCTATGAATGGTGAGATTGATATTATGGAACATCTTAATTATGACAATATCATCTATCAAACAACTCATTCCTATTATACTTTAAAATTGAAACAAACTGAAAATCCACCTCATTCTGGAACGGCAAAAGTTGATGTCACTCAATTTAATACGTATGGATTAATGTGGTATCCTGATCGTTTGGTATTTAGCCTAAACGAAAAAGAAACGTTTGCGTACCCTAGGGTAAATGGTGTTGATAAAACACAATGGCCATATGATCAACCTTTTTTTCTTCTTATTGATCAGCAATTAAAGGGAGCATGGGTTGGCGATGTAAATCCTGATGATTTGCCTGTTCAAATGATTGTGGATTTTGTGAGGGTGTATCAGTAATGTATCATATGTCAATTGATTGTGATGTGTTTGTCAAGCGGATTTATTTAACTCGAGTTTACTGATTTTCTTTTAAATTGCTTTTTAGATGTTGATAACTAAGCTAAACGGTTAATTAATTCAGCGTAAATTTATAGTGTATTTTGTTGTTGAATGAATTAGGATCAAGTGTCTTGCGGATATTCTCAATTAAATGTCACACAACCAACTGAGATTCGAACTTTTTGGTCACCTGTTCGAAACAGAATTGGATAAGATCAACCAACGTTTGCAGTGTATTGCCAAAAACTCGATTCTTTATCAGGTCTGAAAAGTATCAATGTCAGGACTGTTATCGCTGCACTGATCATCAAACACAAACTTAACCTTGACGATGGAGGTACAGTTGGCAAACTATCGAAATTTTTGTGCATATCAGTGGGCTGACTATCCAGTTGAAATATTAAGGATGAACCAAGTGTAAACATATGGTAGCCATAGCTGAAAATGTAATGAAATAAAAAAAGCGCCCTGATAAGTATTATCAGAACGCTTAGGTAGATTAAATAAATAATCTAAGGCTATTAATCTTCATCTTCGCCTTCTTCCTCCACTTCAAAGGCGTTCTCTAAAGCTTTTTCGAAAGCGTTTAAAATTTCTTTATTACTATCTTTTGAAATAATAATAGTACCATCTGTAATTTCAGCTTGAGTAAAGTCTATGGCTGCAACTTGTTGTTTAAATAAGTCAAGGTTTAAGTCTATCCATAATTTAGACTCAGCACCATCTAATTTATAACCATTTGGATACTCTAATTCTATTTCCCATTCCTCATCGCTTATAATTACAAAAGGAGTGTTTGAATAGGTTCCAGTGGCAAAAATAGAATGGCCATAAATATCTTTTGTATCATCTTCTTCATAAATGTCAAAATCAAATTCAATTTCTTCATAAACTGCATTTGGAACATTTGCAATAGCTAATTTAATGCCTGTTGCAGCATCACTTGACATTAAATCGATTAAAAATGGGCCATCTAATTCTACATCTGTGAACAAAGTATCTCCAGCTGGCAAAAGGTCTTCCATATCATCATCAATATCAAATTCAATTTCAGCGATATTAATTTCAAATTTCTCTATAACAAGATCATCAGTTGCTGTGCTTTTTAGTTGTTTTGCTGTGCTTGTTTTTATTGCTACTTCTACACGACTCTTATTATCGATTGTATCGTCTTTTGAACAACTTGCAAATATTGCAATACAAACTGAGGCAATTAAGACGCTTTTCAATAAATTCATAATATTGGTTGTTTTGAATAATTAAATAAATTTCTTCTTTCAAGGGTATGACGAAAGTTTTGTAAGGAAGGTTGGAATCGAGATTGAATTTTTAATAAATTTATTTGAAAATTCAGTTCCTAAATGTTTGTAGATACTATTTTGTCTTCAACCCTAGGTAGTGGTCAATACCAATTTTGGAACTCCATCGATACGCAATTCCAATTCTAAATTCGACTGATGCATTGTGAGTTTTGTTTAGATGCCCAGGTATTGAATTATCACCTGTATAAATATTGGGTAATCCGTATTTTATATTTATGCCAGTTGAAACCTTGATAGGACCTTGTGACCTAATTTCAAACTCCTGACCTAAAATAAGTCCGTAATCAATAGAAGCATATATTTCACTAATATCTTGTGCGTCATTAACAATTGTTTCAGAGGCAGATTTTAAATGAGCAATATATATGCCAGCAACATTTCGACGAATTATTTTATCCGAACCGAGAAAATTGTGTTTCGCATTTTGCATAATAGACATTTCCACGGCTATGTAATTTAAATCTAACTCCTTGGATGTATACTGTCCATAATAATAGCTGCTGTAGTTTTGTTTTGATGAAGAGGATAGAAATAAATTAGAGTTAATTAAATAACGCTTGTTTAATGCATACTTAATGTTTAAACCAAGTTCTGGCGATATGGTTATTTTTGAACTATTCATTCCTGACGAAGAAAAGCCTTCAATAGTTTCTGCACTTAGAAGATATGTATTTTTTAAAGATGTAATAATACCCGTTGTCCATCGACTATCTTTTCGGTCAAAAGCAAGTGTGTTCTTTGAATTGCTAGGAGAAGGAATAGGCATTGCTTTTATCCAATCTGTTTCAAATACTTTTTCTTTTTCTAAAGCAATATATGGTACAATTTTATAATCGATGGGTTTTCTTATTAAGGCATTTTTGTTTTTTAGTTTTGTATTAAGCGAAAATGATTCTTCTGCATTTATAAATGTTTCATTTTCCTCATTTGAGAATGAAAGTTTTGTGTTGTTCAGGGCAGAAGCGATACGAACTTTCTTTTTTTGTTCTTCAATTGTTGGGTGAAATAGTTTTGCCTTTTGAAAAGCATTTATCGTTTGGTTATCTATTTCTTTCCCCGAAATGGCATTGTTTAGTTTTGTCTCACTAGTATACCCAAGCGAATTAGTACTTTTTTGTGCGTTATTGTTTGTGTAAAGTTCTGGCTTCGTTTGTTTACTATAGAATTGTAGGACTCCACTAAAGCTAATCATAAATAAAATGATCGCTGCTGCCACCCAATAGTTAAAACGATGAAATATAGTATGCGTTTTGTTGTATTTGTCCAATTCTGCCGATATATTAGACCACACATTATCAATATCTAATTCGTTCTCTATTTTATTCCAAGAGTCATCTAATATCTTATTCTGTTCCTCATCTTCTGATTTAGACCTGCGATCATTATCCAAATCTGAAGTTATACGATTCCACACATCATCAGGTGCCATTAAAGCATTTTTCTTTAATAGATCTAGATATTCTTTATGTAGCTTCTTATTCTTCATTAAATAGATTAACCTACTTTGCTTAGTTGTTCATTTAGTAATTTTCTTGCTCTATTAAGTTGTGACTTTGATGTCCCTTCCGAGATATTCAACATTTTTGCAATTTCTTTATGTCCGTATCCTTCAATAGCATGTAGATTGAATACCATACGTGCGCCATCTGGTAATTTCTCAACTTCTTTTAATAAGTCTTGACAAATCAATGGATCAGATACATCTTCAGATGGCTCGTTATTAGCTCTTAAATCATCAATTCTTAGAGTTAAATTTTGCTGTCTTTTCCGAAAAGCATCAACTGCTGTATTGGAAATTATTCTTCTGATCCAGGCTTTTAATGAACCTTGTCCATTATAAGTGTTAATATTTCTGAACACTTTTAAAAAGCCATTCTGTAAAATATCTTTGGCATCATCTCTGTCTGGTTCATATGCTAAACATACACTTAGCATTTCTCCTGCATAGGCTCTGTAAAGCTGCTCTTGCATCTTGCGGTCATCTTTTCGACAGCCTTCGAGCATCAATTTTTCATTCAATTCCATAAACCAATAATCACTACTTAGTTTATTATTATTTTAACAGAGTTTTGAAGTCGGAACAAAATGTTTTCATATAATACTTCGTTTTGATCCGAAGATATTTCAATATATGCAGCTCCTAAATCAGTATGACTTAGGTCAGAACTTTCCAACGATTCTACACTAATTGTTTTTGTCGCATAATAAGGGTCAAACTTAATTTGAGCTAAATAAGGCTTTTCAGCGGAAATGGTAATGTCTTGTAATCCATCGTTATTAATGGTTTTAACTTTAAAGATTTCATCTTCATCTATTATAATAAAAAGGGGTACGATGTGTCCAGATAGACTATTGTATGTCCCGTTGAATACTAATCCTCCTTCAGTTTCAAAGTCCTCTATTTTAGAATTATTATCAATGTTATTGCCTTCATCATTGTCATCATCATCATTTTCAATGTCATCGATTTCATCTAGGGTAAGTTCCCATTCTATTAAAGAATAAACCCCTTGCGGGATATCAAAATTTTCTATAAGTGCAGGATGGTCAAAGAAGAATTGAAATGGGCCAATTTCATCATCAGTTTTAGTGGCGAAATGAACATCTCCCCCTTGAGTTCTATGACCGTCAAAAAAAATTTGTTTGAATAAAATTGTACCACTATCAAATGATAAATGATTTGAAGTGCCATTCTTTAAAGCAACTTCTAATTCAACATTAACTGGTACTGTATATTCCTTCTTCTGACATGAATAAAGAAAGATAAGTACTATTAGAATAGGCTTAAAAAGCCACTTGCAATGGTTCATTTTAATAAGACGATTTTAATGGCAAGAAGGTTGGGACAACCTTAGAAATTTTTTTCTCCAAGTGCTATGTTAAAAGTTTTAAGGGACAATTAATCTTTCATATACAAGTTCATTATTTAAAATTGTATTTACATAAAGGTGAGAGAACTGTTTTATTAATCACCACTGTTTTTTGCTCTGTATTTTGATGGATTTACACCAAATTGTTTTGTGAAACACTTTCTAAAATAGGCCACATCATTAAATCCAATTTGTTCCGAAATTTCTATAATTGGAATATTTTGTTTTACTAGCATTTGCGCCGCTTTTTTGATTCGAATGGAACGAACAAAAACCGAAATATTTTCACCAGTAATTGTTTTAATACGCCTGTACAAGGTTGGTTGACTCATATGTAAATGCTCAGCCAGTAATTGGGTATTAAATTTAGGATTAGTCAAATTGCCTTCAACAAATTGGATGGCATCATGTATAAATTCTTTTTCATGCAGATCAATTTCTATTTCACTAGGAGATAGCGTTATTTTATTGCCATAATATGCTTTTAGTTGAGCTCGACTTTTTATAATGTTATTAATTTTGGCTTTTAATATTGTTGGTGTAAATGGTTTTGTTATATAGTCATCAACGCCAGTTTCCAGACCTGTTAATACATCTTGATCAGTACTTTTTGCACTTAATAAAACCACAGGAATATGACAGTGCGTTTGGTTTGTTTTTATGGTTTTGCAAAGTTCTATTCCATCCATTACTGGCATCATGACATCCGACAGGATGAGAACAGGTATTTTATTATTTATTTGTTGTAACGCTTCCTGTCCGTTTGTGGCTTCATATATTTCGAATTCATCATCAAGAATAGATCGAATGTATTGACGTAATTCAGGATGATCCTCCACTATAAGGAGTTGAGGGCGTTTCTTTTCGTTATTCGAGATGTCTTGAGTGCTCGATGTGTCTTCCTGATCAATAAATGGTTCTTCGGAAATGTATATTTCTTTTAAGTCGCCTAGCTTTAATGTGTTTCTTTCATTGGTAAGTTTATTATCTATTGGAATTTTTATGTTGAAGGTGGCACCTTGCTTAGGTTTGCTTACCACATTAATAGATCCTTTATGTAGGTGGATTAATTCACGCGCAAGGGATAGACCAATACCAGTACCCGTTTGTTTTATATTGTTGCTCTCTTTCCCTTGAAAAAAACGATCAAATATTAGTTCCTGTTGATTGAGTTCAATGCCTGGTCCCTTATCCGTTATGCTTATTTTGCACCAATCCTCTTCTTTATCAATTGATATTGTAATGGTCTCATTTGTTGGTGAAAACTTAATGGCATTCGAAATTATGTTTGATAAAACGATGCGTAATTTTTCTGTGTCAAACCACATTGGTATCTTGTGTCTGGAATGTAGTATGTGTATTGTAATGTTTTGTTTTTGTGCGTATTGATTGAAGGAGTTTTCGACTTCTTTGACAAAGTTAACTATATTGTTTTTTGATACATTTAACACCATGCTTCCCATTTCCGCTTTTCTTAAGTCCAATAGTTGAGATATTAACTGATGGAGTTGTCGCGCATGTTGATTTACAATTTTGAGTTTGTTTTTTATTGTTTTAGATATGTCTTTATTATCTAGGATTTCTTTTAGTGGGGCAGTAATAAGTGTTAGAGGAGTTCGTAACTCATGGGATATATTTGTAAAAAAACGTGCTTTCATTTCGGCGATATCATGTTCTTTTTCGCGTTCAACTTTTTCAATAGTTAATTTATGTTCTAACTCTTTTGCTTGACTCTTTAGTTGCTGTTCTCTATAAATTTGCCTTATTCTTATTTTAAGGATTGTATATATTAGCAATATAACAATTAGGAAAATTGTAACTATGCCCCACAGGGTTGAATACCAAGGTGGTTGAATGCTAATCTCTAAAGAAGTCGTATTGGTATTCCAGATGCCATCATTATTAGATGATTTTACCTCAAAAATATAATCGCCGGCAGATAAATTATTGTAAGTGACAGTTCGTTGTGTACCATTGGTATGAATCCAATTTGTTTCATGATTAACGAGACGGTATGCATATTTATTACTTTGCTGATGTAAAAAGGAGAGGCCTACATAATCGATGGCAAAACTGTTGAACGGATGCTTAAGCGTAATGGCAGATGTGTAGGGCGCAGCCTTGCTCAGGATAGTCTGACCGTCCCATGATTCATTCACTTCAATAGCTCGGTTTTTAACTCGAATCTCTGTAATTACAGTCGGAGATATAAAAGTGTTTTTACGAATGCTATCAGGATGAAAATATATGATCCCTTTATTGTTGCCCCAAATAAGTTGGTCTGTGTCTGTTTTTTGAACAGCTCTAACATTATTCGCAATGTAGTAATTGATAAATTTTTTAGAATAAATATCAAATTTAGATAACCCTGAATTAGTTCCAATCCATAAAGTACTATCTCCTATACTTGTTAAGCAAGTCACAAAATTATGACATAAGCCATCTCGTTTATTTAAAAAATGAATATTACCTTCCTTGGCATTGAAATAACCCAAGCCTCCTCTATAGCCTATCCATAGTTTTCCATCTGGCATTTGATGTAAGGCCCAAACTTCCTTATTATGAAGTGTATGAGGCGAACTGTTTTTGTCATTAAAAGAGTTAAATTTAAAAGAATCTGTTTCATGGTATATGAGTTTGTTAAGACCTAAATTGGTTCCAATCCATATGCTGCTATCCGAATCTTCAAGGATTACCCTAATATGATTTCCTGACAAGTGATATTTAGGCTTGTCGTTTGATTGTGTAAGATGAAATGCTTCGGAAATACGGTCATATAGTAATAAACCATTATTGCTACCAATCCAAAATCGGCCTTTAGAATCAATGAGTAGAGACTCAATGCGACCTTGCCAATCAGGGAAATTACTTATTTTTATATCAACTCTCTTTATTTGATCTATATTTGGGTCGTACTTCAGTAGTGAAGATTTGATAGTACCAAACCAGATATCACCATTTTCATCTTTTGTTGACGATAAAATAATATCTTCAGGAATACGTCTACTGTGTGCATGCCTTGTTGAGAATTGATCAAAATGAATGGAGCTATCGAGGGGAAGCGGAAGGGATGTTTTTTTAATTCCACCATGATAAAGTGAGATATACAAGTTTTTAGAGTTATCGATAGTGAAATCTTGCACTTCATATAAGCTATTAAAACGACTAGAACGATAAAATTGATTTTCAATGTCAATTTTTACGGCTCCACCTCCGTGTGTACCAACCCAAATGACACCAGATGGATCGTATAGTATTGAAATAGCTCTATTTTCAAATCTATCAGTAAACAGAGGATGATCCCAATTGTAGTGTTTAATATCAGATAAATTATCCAAGTTTGATATTTGATCTAAACCATCCCAGGTCGCGATCCAATAGTCACCTCGATTATCTTTCTCGACACCATAAACATCACGATGACTTATGGATCTTGTATTATTTGAGTCATGTTCTAATTGAGTAATCTGATATGTGTCAGGCTCAAAAATAAATACGCCATTGCCAATGGTCGAAATAATCAATTGGCCGTGTATGTAACTCAGTTTTGTTATGATGAATTGTGAATTGCTAGATTCTAAGGAGGGAAGAGAAAATGATTTGAAAGCATGATTGTTGATATCGAACCTTACTATTTTATTTGTATTTGTTCCCAACCAATATACCCCATCTCTTTCTTTAGTAATATTGGAAAGAACATCGTAGTCAAGGCCCGATGTATTACCTTTATTATAAAGGTTGCACCTAATGGTTTTTACATCAATAGTTTCATCTTCAAAATTTAAGCATATTATACCTAAAGGCGTTGTTAATAAAATGCCATTTCTAATATCACCAGCTATTCCAGATATAGAAAATGAAGGTATGTTAGGTAGATTTTCTATGTGAGAAATAAAGGATTCACTTTCTGGATTGAAGATATGTAAGCCATCTGCGGTGCCAACCCAAATATAACCTTTAGGCGATTGGTAAAGAACCGAAATATTAACAGAACCATTTACTGGATAAAATGATTTTATCTGGTAACCGTCGTAGCGGTTTAATCCATCAGAAGTCCCAAACCAAATGAAACCCTTGTTATCTTTTAATATCGCGTTTACATTATTGTCTGATAAACCATCTTGCATATTAATGTAATCTACATTAATAGAGTAATCGGCTGCTAATATTGAGGCAGCATGAAAAAAGGTTAATAGAAAACCTAGTATATATTTCGGCATTGTATTATGTATTACTTTCCAAAAATACAAAAATCCTTATTAAGGTCTGAATGCATGTTTGTTTGATTTTTGCATGCATTTGTAATCATCAACTATTGAGCTCGTTGTGAGTTGTAGTGATTGATGTGTCCCCTGTTATTGATTGAATTGACATTCTTTAGTATGAATGATAAATCGCTGTTTAATGACTGTTTCCTCAGTTAAAAAAAGTTTTACTTCTAGTAAGTTTGTTTTAACAAAAATTAACAGGTTGCAATATAATTATAATATGAATCGGATAACAATCATTGTATTTTTTGTTTCAGTAATGCTGCAAGCTTATGGGCAAACAAATAAATGGGAGAATGAGAATATAATACAAGAAAATAAGTTGCCAGCACGGGCAACTTCCTATTCTTATGCATCAAAACAAGCGGCTATAAGTTTATCTCGTGAAAAAGCAAAAGTGAAATTCCTTAATGGAAAATGGTCTTTTCAGTTTACGCCACATAGTGAAACAAGCAGTATAGAGTTTTCGAAACCTGATTTTGACTCCAAGGATTGGGCTTTGATAGATGTTCCATCTTGTTGGGAAATGCAAGGTTACGGAACACCTATTTATACCAATGAAGTGTATCCATTTACGCCTAATGCACCATATATCGATCGCAAAAATCCTGTTGGTTCCTATATTTGTCAGTTTGCCGTTTCAGATAAATGGCAAGGTGAACAAGTTATCATTCATTTTGGTGGTGTTTCCTCTGCCTTTAGTGTATGGTTAAATGGTGAGTATGTAGGATATAGTCAAGGCAGTCGTTTGCCAAGTGAGTTTGATATCACACCATATTTAATTGACGGAAAGAACAAGTTGGCAGTACAGGTTATTCGATGGTCGGATGGTAGTTATCTGGAGGATCAGGATCACTGGCGAATGAGTGGTATTCATCGTGAAGTTTATATAATGGCTCAACCAAAAGTGCATATTAATGATTTTTTTATTCGTTCATCCTTACATGATAATTATACAAAAGCTTGTTTTCAGATTAGACCAGAGATAATTGGTGCTGATGGTACTTATGATGGCTGGCACTTAGAAGTAGATTTGTTGGATGGCAATAATAAAAGTGTTTTACAAGAAGCATTGCGGAAGTCGGTTAAAGATATAATTCATGAAAGGTATCCTCCACGCGATAATGTGTTTTTTGGAATGATGCAAAGTGAACTTAAGAACCCTCAGTTGTGGAGTGCCGAACGCCCATATCTCTACAAAGCAATTATTACACTCCTAAATGAAAAAAATCAGGCAGTTGAAGTTCGCAGCGCTCAAATTGGGTTTAGAGAATATTGCTATACGAAAGAAGGTGTATTCAGCGTAAATGGTAAGGCTGTTAAATTAAAAGGGGTGAATCGGCATGACCATAGTGATACAGGAGGTAAAACAATGACACGAGACGAGATGAGAAAAGATATTAAATTAATGAAGCAATATAATATCAACGCTCTGCGTACAGCTCATTATCCGAACGATCCTTATGTATATGAATTGTGCGATCAATACGGCATTTATGTAATGGATGAAGCTAATATTGAGTCGCATGGTATTGGTGGTAAGTTGGCGAATAATCCAACTTGGAATACGGCTTTTATGGATCGCGTTATTCGTATGGTTGAACGAGATAAAAATCATGCCTCAATCTTCTCATGGTCCTTGGGTAACGAATCGGGATGTGGCCCTAATCATGCCTCAGCTGCTGCCTGGATTAAAGATTTTGACCCAACACGGCTAATCCATTATGAGGGGGCACAAGGTATTCCTATGCATTCGGATTATATACCAATAAATTCTTCAAAATGGGAAGAAAAGTATCAAAATACAATGGTCAACCCCACTGATCCATATTATGTTGACATGGTGAGTCGCATGTATCCTTCACTCCAACAATTATCAGCTTTAGCTAATAATACAGTACTCGTTAGGCCAGTACTAATGTGCGAATATGCACACGCCATGGGTAATTCTTTGGGAAACCTTAAAGAATATTGGGACATTGTTTATACTAGCCCCAATATATCAGGTGGTTTTATATGGGATTGGATTGACCAAGGCATCAGAAGTGTTGATGAGGATGGTACTGTTTATTGGAAGTACGGTGGCGACTTTGGGGATAAACCAAACCTGGGTAATTTTTGTATTAATGGAATAGTTGGACCCGATAGAGCGGTTAAACCACAACTTCAAGAATGTAAATATGTTTTTCAACCAATCGAATTTACACCACATGATTTAGACGCAGGAATTATCAATGTTAAAAGTCGTTTTAGTCATTCATCAACAAAAGGCTATTATTTTAAATGGACTATTTCTGAAGAAGGTAAAGTAGTAAAATCTGGTCATTTGGAAGATGTTATCATTAAACCTGGAGAAATTCAACAGTTGCATATACCTATTCATGAGGTCAAACAAAAAAATGATAAGGAGTATTGGCTGCGAATAAGCATGCACCATAAAACTGAAACTCTATATTCTAATGTTGGGTTTGAGGTGGCAAAGAAACAATTTAAATTAAGTGATTACGAGTTCGGTTCAAATAATGATCAGGTTGGTACAAATAGGTTAAAACTAAAGGAGAATAGTAAGCACATAAAGGTTATGGGAGCGGGCTTTGAACTGTCATGGTCAAAGTTAAGCGGTCAAATGCTAGATTATAAACTTAAAGGCATCACAGTTATTGAACAAGGACCAACACCTAATTTTTGGAGACCGCAAACCGATAATGATTTTCGTGGTTGGAAATCACATAAGGCCTCAGCTTTCTGGCAAGAGTTTTCGGACATGTTTGCGGAGGTAGATATTACGGTTGACGATTCAAAACAAGAATATTGGAAAATAGTAGTCAAACAACATTACTCTGATAGCCTTTTAATTGCTACTACTTATAAGGTTGACCAAAAGGCTCAGGTGGATGTGACTTTATCAATAGAAATGAATGAGAACCTGCCCATGCCTTTACGAATTGGATCAGAATTAAAGGTAAATAATACGTTGCAGAATATGACCTTTTACGGAAAAGGGCCTTGGGAAAATTACAATGATCGATCTTTTGCAGCCGATATAGGTCTGTTTGAGGGAGAAGTGAATGATTTTATTCACCATTACGTCACGCCTCAGGAGTGTAGTAATTTTACCAGTGTACGATGGCTAGAGTTAAAAAATATAAATGGTTATGGTATACGTATTCAAGGTAATCAGCCTCTGAGTACATCTGTTTGGCCATGGACCGCGCAAAATATTCAGAATGCTAGGCATATAAATGAGTTGAAAGAAGCCTCATTTTTGACGGTTAATATTGATCTAGAGCAAGTGGGAGTTGGAGGACAGAATTCATGGTCAATCAAAGCTAAGCCTATTGCGCAATATAGAATTAAGCCTAAAAATTATATGTTTTCTTATTCCATACTCCCTGTGGAATGATTTTTAATATGGTTAAGTATAGATCAGCCAGAAATGTTCTGGCGTTTAAATAAGAATTAGTTATGAATTTAGGAAAAATAACGAATGGTTCTGTTGTTTTATTTTGCTTACTAATACTAGGAGCATGTCAAGTTAGTATAAAGCAGAAACAGCAAGAAAAGAAGCCAAATATTTTGTTTATAATGAGTGATGATCATTCATTGCAAACATTTAGTACTTATGACAAACGTTTTATTGAAACACCTAATTTAGATCGAATAGGAAACGAAGGAATTGTCTTTAGAAATAGTTTTGTTACAAATTCGATATGCGCACCTAGCAGGGCCGTTATGTTAACAGGTAAGCACAGTCATGAAAATGGTCAAATAAATAATTCGGTCCGCTTTAATGGGGCACAACAGACTTTTCCAAAACTATTGCAACAAAACGGTTATCAAACTAGCTTGATAGGTAAGTGGCACCTTAAAAGTTTACCAACTGGCTTTGATAACTATGAAGTCCTTATCGGTCAAGGTGATTATTATAACTCTAATTTTATTCATAATGGAGATACTATTTCATCTGATGGGTATGTAACAAATATAATTACTGATAAAAGTATTGATTGGTTGGAAAATAGAGAAAGCGATAAGCCTTTTTGTCTGCTTGTACATCACAAGGCAACGCACCGCATTTGGCAGCCTGATACCGCTCTTTTTGATTTATTTAAAGGAATAGAATTTGATGTACCAGAAACATTCTTTGATAATTATGAGGGACGGCGAGCTGCGGCTGAGCAAAACATGAGTATTTCCAAAGATATGGATCTGGTGTATGATTTGAAATTACTCGATGAAGCGGGTGATATTCAAACAAAATACAGAGCCAATTATGCATATATGCTTTCAAAATTGACAGATGAGCAACGCAAAGCATGGGATAAAGAGTATGACCCAATTATTGCTGATTTTAAGCGAAAGGGCCTGAAGGGTAAGGAGTTGGATTTGTATAAATATCAAAGATATATGCAGGATTATTTAAGGTGTGTTGCTTCTGTTGATAATAATGTGGGTCGACTTCTGACATATTTAGAACAAAATGGAGAATTAGACAACACCCTGATTGTTTATACATCTGATCAAGGCTTTTACATGGGCGAACATGGTTGGTTTGATAAGCGTTTTATGTATGAGCAGTCTTTGCGTACGCCCTTGGTTATGCGTTATCCTAAATTAATTAAACCCAATAGCCAATCGCATAAACTGGTTCAAAATATTGATTATGCACCTACTTTTCTGGAGTTGGCAGGATTGGATATGCCAAACGATATCCAAGGAAAGTCGCTCGTGACCTTATTTAAGGATGAACAATCAGGTTGGAGAGATGCCATTTATTATCATTATTACGAGTACCCGAATGAACATATGGTAAAACGGCATTACGGGATTCGTACAAACCGGTATAAACTCATTCATTTTTACGACGATATTGATCAGTGGGAACTCTATGATTTAGTGGACGATCCTGACGAGATGATAAATATATTCCACGATAGTGGCATGCAGCCTATGGTTAAAAAGCTTAAAAAACAACTTAATGAATTACAAGTTGCGTATGGCGATGTTGATCTGGCTACCTATTAGTATTGTTGTTTGAGCCTCATGAATCTAAAATTCAGTTGATTATAGTTTAATTAAAAGTAATTAAAACTCGAAAAAGAAGTGGGTGCATTTGATTGTTACCCACGATGATTAATTAATGTTTTTTATTAAAACTTAAATTTTATGGAAAAAAAATCAGTTTATCCGGATTATTTTAAAGATAATCGGAGACGAAAAATGTATCGTGTAATGAAGGTGCTGAGTGTACTTTTATTTTGCATTAGCTTTGCAGTCTCTGCAACAAATAATCAGTTGCAGGAACAATTTACAGTAGACGGTTTTGTAAAAGATAATACGGGGCAGCCACTGCCTGGTGTAAATATCTTTGAACAAAGCAACCCAACAGGTGGTGTTATTACTGGTAGTGATGGTTCATATACAATTAAAGTGAGTTCTGAAGGTGCAATATTAAGTTTCTCATTCATTGGTTTTAAGGATCAAAATGTTGAAGTTTCAGGACGCTCCTCAATTAATGTGACATTAATTGAAGAGGTTACCGGGCTGGATGAAGTAGTGGTTGTTGCTTACGGTACACAGAAAAAAGTTAATGTAACTGGCGCTGTGTCTGCGGTAACATCAGATAAGATCGAAGAGCGACCTGTACAAAATGTATCACAGGCTCTACAAGGTATTATTCCAGGATTAAATGTTACCTCTTCGGGAGGTGGGGAATTAGATAACCCATTAAAAATTAACATTCGTGGAGCGGGTACTATTGGAGAAGGTTCAAATTCAAGTCCATTAATTTTAATTGATGGAATGGAAGGTGATATGAATTCTCTTAACCCTCAGGATATTGAGAGTATATCGGTATTGAAAGATGCAGCGTCATCTGCCATTTATGGTTCTCGTGCACCTTTTGGCGTTATCTTAATTACAACAAAACGTGGTAAAGAAGGTAAAATGCAGATCAACTACAATAATAACTTCCGTTGGAGCGATCCTTTATTGAAGCCACATATGCTTGATTCATATACTTTCGCTAAATATTGGAATGATTCAAAAGCTAATGCAGGACAAAACCCTGCTTTTGATGATGAAACAATGGATCGAATTTTGGCTTACCAAAGGGGGGAAATTGATTATGGAACAGTGCCTAACAACAATGGCGATCGTTGGAATCAGTATACGGGTTCCAATGGGAATACCGATTGGTTTGACGAACATTATAAAAGCTGGTCACCTTCTCAAGAGCATGCCTTAAGCCTAAGCGGTGGTAGTGATAAAGTTCAATATTATTTGTCAACTAATTATTTAGGGCAAAATGGTTTGTTGAAACATGCCAATGATTCTTTCGATCGCTTCACCTTAACGGCAAACGTCAACGCTCAATTGGGTGAAAATGTAAGCATCCGTTACAACACCAAGTTTATCCGTGAAAAGTATGAAAAGGCGACCCATCAATTTGGTTTGTTTTACCATAATATTGCACGACGTTGGCCAACAAACCCAGTGCGCGACCCCAATGGTTTTTATGCCGATGGAGGTGAGATCTTGCAACTGCGTGAAGGTGGACGAAACATTTCTGAAAAGGATCAGATGTATCAACAGTTTCGCGTTGATGTAGAAGTTCTAAAAGGTTGGAAATTAATTGGAGAGCTTAATTACCGCACCGATACCTATTTTAATAACAGTAATGTGCTCCCTGCATATTCGCACGATGTGCAAGGTAATCCTTATGCTGTTGGTGTTGGTTGGATGTCACCAGGTAGTACGAGGGCAAATGAATATGCACGAAAGACGACATACATGAGTCCAAACTTATACACAGAGTATGTAAAGTCATTTGGTGATGGGCACAACTTAAGAGCTTTAGCAGGTTTCCAGAGTGAGGAAACTAATAATCGAGATTTTGGTGGCTATCGTAACGATTTGATTACACCTGATTTGCCGACCATAAATACAGCTTCGGGAGATGATAAAATTACTCAAGGAGGTTATGGACATTGGGCAACAGCAGGCTTTTTCGGTCGTGTTAACTACAATTACAAAGAAAAGTATTTGGTAGAGTTGAATGCACGTTACGATGGGACAAGTCGTTTTTTAAGGGAGCAACGTTGGAATTTATTCCCATCAGTTTCTGTTGGATGGAACATTGCTCGTGAAGATTTCTGGGAACCACTTTTAGACAAAGTAAATACTTTAAAAGTCCGAGGATCATGGGGTGAGTTGGGTAATCAAAATACCAAACAATGGTACCCTTTTTATACTACTATGCCTGTAGGTGCAGCCAATGGCTCGTGGTTAGTTAATGGAGTACGCCCTAACACAGCAAGTAGTCCTGGTCTGGTTAGCTCAATGCTTACATGGGAAACGGTTCGATCGTGGAACATTGGTTTGGATGCCGGATTGTTAAATAATAGGTTAAATTTAGTATTTGACTATTTCCAACGTTTCACGGAAGATATGGTTGGGCCAGCACCTGAATTGCCAGCTACTTTGGGGACATCAGTTCCTAAGATAAATAATGCTGATATGAAATCAACTGGATTTGAACTGGAGATTGCATGGCGCGATAAAATCGGTCAAGTATCTTATGGTGTAAGAGGTATTTTGGCTGATGATCAACAGGAAATAACACGTTATCCGAATGAGACTGGCCGAATTGATCAATGGTATGCCGGCCGAATGAGTGGTGAGATATGGGGTTATTCAACCCAAGGTATTGCTAAAAGCGATGCAGAAATGAATAATTGGTTAGCGAATCATGATCAGAGTGTACTTGGTGGAAACTGGGCAGCTGGTGATATCATGTACCAAGATCTAAACAATGATGGAGTTATTAATGGTGGTAGTGGAGTGTTAGGAGATACTGGTGATAAGTCCATAATTGGCAATAGGACACCTCGCTATAAGTATAGTATTGATGTGGATGCCGCATGGAAAGGTATTGATTTCAGAATGTTATGGCAAGGTGTTGGAAAACGCGATTATGCTTTGGGAGGGCCTTATTTTTGGGGAGCCAATGGTAACATGTGGCAATCAGCCGGTTTCGAAGAACATATGGATTATTTCAGGCCTGAAGGCCATGAAATGGGCGCAAATCTTGATGGTTACTATCCACGCCCGATTATGTCATGGGAGTCAAATAAAAATACTCAGACACAGACAAAATACTTGCAGAATGCAGCATATATTCGTTTGAAAAACATTCAATTGGGTTATACTATTCCAAAGACCTTCACGCAAAAATATGGCATTCAAAAGTTACGCTTCTATGTGTCGGGTGAGAATTTAATCACTTTTACCCAAATGACTAAAATATTTGATCCAGAAACAATTGATGGAGGTTGGAGTGATGGGAAAATTTACCCACTATCAAAGACAATTTCTGGAGGTTTGAGTCTGACATTCTAAATACTATTTATTGGATTAACCACCTGACAAATAGTACTTACAAAATTAAAGAAGTAATAAAAATTAAAACAGTTTATAACAATGAAAAAATATAATTTTAAATTATTATTCTACAGCTTTGGAGTGCTTTCAATAGCCTTTTTAAGTAGTTGTAATGATTTTCTGGATAGAGCCCCTTTGGATCAGGTGACACCAGAGGTGTATTTAAATGCAGAAGATCAATTGGCAGCATATGCCATCAATCAATATGACTTTCCAACTCATAGTGGATGGGGAAATGGTACCTTTAATTACGATAACCATACCGATAATCAAGCTACATCGGGCGTTAATGCACGTTTCTTACCAGGTGAGTGGCGTGTTGGTGAAAATGGTGGTTCATGGAGTTTTGGACAAATACGCCAGTGTAATTATTTCTTGGGAGATGTTGTACCAAAATGGAAAAGTGGAAGCATCGCTGGTAATCCTGAAAATATAGAGCACTATATCGGAGAGGTGTATTTTTTACGTGCTTATGAATACTTCAACAAGGTTCAAGCAATTGGTGATTTTCCTATTATTAAAAAAACCTTATCGGACAATGAGGAAGAGTTAGTTGAAGCCTCTAAACGTCGTCCACGTAACGAAGTAGCTCGCTTTATTATTGCTGATTTAGATTCAGCAATAATGCTTATGAACAATTCACCTGTAGGGGGCAATAATCGTTTAACAAAGGTAGCCGCACAGTTATTTAAGTCACGTGTAGCTTTGCACGAAGGTACTTGGTTAAAATACCATAAGGGTACTGCACATGTTCCGGGTGGTCAGGGATGGCCTGGTGCCAATGCCGATTATTTAAGTGGCTTTACAATTGATATTGATGCTGAAATAGATTTCTTTTTAAACGAAGCACTTACAGCTTCAAAAGCCGTTGTTGATGAGGCTAGTTTAGCCACAAATAATGGTGAATATGGAGGCTTAGAAATCTTTGATAACCCTTATTATAAGATGTTTGCATCAAATGACATGACAGATTTTGGTGAAGTTTTATTCTGGCGTTCATATGATGTTGAGGAGAATGTATATCACCAAAACCAACATTATTTGCAGAGAAATGGAGGCAATACGGGTTATACAAAGGGTTTTGTTGAAAGCTTTTTGATGGAAAATGGCTTGCCAATATACGCTGCGGGATCGGGTTATCAAGGAGATGCCACTGTAAATGTGGTTAAAGAAATGCGCGATGATCGCCTGAAACTTTTCATGAAAGCACCTGGTGAGCAAATTACAGATGTTAATGTTGAAGAGTATCCTGATATAACTGGTATTCCTGAAGTTAAGTATGTAACGGGTTATGCTGTTAAAAAAGGTGTAAATCGTGATGATTCTCAAGGTGATGGTTCTGGCAGTTACACCGGCTCAATTGTGTTCAGAGCTTCAGAAGCTTATTTAAATTATATGGAGGCTTACTATGAGCTTAATGGATCGTTGGATGCAACGGCTGAAAATTGCTGGAGAGCATTGCGAACTCGCGCAGGTGTAGCTTCAGATTTTAACGTTACAATTGCATCAACCGATATGTCCATAGAAGGACAAGGAGACTGGGGAGCTTATTCAGCTGGTACATTAATTGACGCAACCCTTTATAACATTCGTCGTGAACGTCGTTGTGAATTGGTTGCCGAAGGACATCGTTATAGAGATATTAAGCGTTGGAGAAGTCTTGATCAATTACAGAATTACCAGATAGAAGGATTTAACCTTTGGGGTGGAGCTATGGAAGATTGGTACATTGATGATGAAACAGGAGAATCCATATTAATACCAGAAGGAACTGACGGTAAAACGCCTAATGTTTCAAGTCCAACGAATAGCAATTACTTAAGACCGTATCAAATTATTAAAACTAATAACTTAGCCTATGATGGCTATAATTGGCACAATGCTCATTATTTATCACCTATTGCTTTTGAGCATTTCTTACTGACAAGTAATGGTGATGTTAGTAGTTCTGTGATTTACCAAAATCCATCTTGGCCAATTGAAGCCAATGGGCAACCGATAGATTAATGATTAATTTCTAGTTAAATACTTTAGGGGTACTTCATTAATATGGGTGGGGTACCCTTATCTGCTGATGTTAAGTTAATATTGACTATTAAGTGTACTTTTATTTATAGAGTAAGTTTTAATACTCAAGAACAGGTTGATTTAGTTTTAAGCACTAAGTGTAGTTAATAATTGAATGAAAATATGGAAAGTAGTCACTTAACAAATGTGGACATTTTAAAGGAAAAGGTTTCTTTTTTTGGTATCAACACAAAGATGATTGAATGTATTTCTTTTTTTGATGAAGATGGTCTAACAAAATGCTATCAGGAAGATTCAATAAAAGACTTGAGCATTATGTTTTCAAATACTGAGCTTTTTGCAATTGTTAATATGAAAGGTGGAAGAACAGTCGTTGTTTTTCCTGATGAAATTATTTTTTAACAAGTTTTCTCTTTGCAATTTGATTCGTTTTTTTTAATAGAAATGAGAAAGTATGATAAGAATTGATATGTATATACGCTGGAATTATTGTGTGTTTGTGGATTTTTAGTGAAAGTAAATTCAGAGACTACTGAATAAGAAACAATGGATGATAAAAAATTATCTTAATGTATAAATGAATTAAATTAACATATGAAATATATTTTTCTTTTTATGTTTCTGGTTTCTATGAATGGTATTTTTTCACAACAACCCTATCAGGCAAACTGGAAATCCATCGATACAAGACCCGTCTCACCTTGGTTTCAGGATGCTAAGTTTGGAATATTTATTCATTGGGGACCGTACTCTGTTCCAGCCTGGAGTCCTAAAGGCACCTACTCTGAATGGTATCAGTATTGGCTACAAAGCAAAACCCTTTTTGGAAACGGAAAATTTAGTGGATCAGAAGTGTATGATCACCATGTTCAAAATTATGGACAACATTTTAGTTATTACAATTTTGGCGAAATGTTTACCGCCCGTGATTTTGATGCTGACGAGTGGGCTCAATTATTTAAAGATGCAGGAGCCAAATACATGGTAATAACTTCAAAACATCACGATGGTTATTGTCTCTGGCCAAGTAAAGAGGCAAATACTTCATGGGGCTTTCCATGGAATGCAAAAGACACCGGCGCCAAGCGCGATCTTTTGAAAGAATTAGAAGTAGCAGTGAAAGAAACAGATGTGAAGTTTGGAACCTATTACTCGCTTTACGAATGGTACAACCCTTTGTGGTTAAAGAATAAGGAAGAATATGCAATTGAGCATATGCATCCTCAATTTAAAGATTTGGTTGAGAATTATAAACCTGATCTTATCTGGTCCGATGGTGATTGGGATATGGGACCGGAGAAGTGGAAATCGCCTGAGTTATTGGCATGGTTATTTAATGAATCAGTTGTAAAGGAGGACGTAGTTATTAATGACCGCTGGGGAAAAGGTAGTCGTTTTAAGCATGGTGGTTACTTCTCCACAGAATATCAGGACGGACTCGATGGATCGCATCCTTGGGAGGAATGTCGGGGTATTGGTTTTTCTTTTGGCTATAATATTAATGAGGATATCATTGACTATGCATCAGCTAGAATATTGATATATATGTTGTTAAATGTGGTTAGTAATGGTGGTAATCTCTTACTCGATATAGGTCCTGATAAATACGGTAATATTCCACCCATAATGCAAGATCGATTATTGGCTATTGGACAGTGGCTAAAGGTAAATGGCGAAGCCATATACGGAACACGCAAGTGGGAGCGAGTATGTCAGTGGTCAGAAAAGGGTAAAAAGAATTGGAAACCAGAAGGCACCCATTATTTACCCGCCGATTTTATACTAAAGCAAACCATTGATCAACAGCCAGGATATGCTGTTAAAGAAATATTTTTCACAAAAAAAGAAAACACTGTTTATGCCATTGTTCCAAAGTGGCCTAAAGATGAATTGCTTATCAGGGATTTAAAACTAAATGGTAAAGCAAAAATTACTTTGTTAGGCACAGATATAAATATGGAATACATACAAAAAGGTAAGAATGTGATCATTAAAACACCTCACCTTTCACCTGAAGAATTGCCCTGTGATTATGCTTATGTTTTTAAAATACAACAGTAAATATTTATTAACGAAACTATGATAATGACAAGTAGACTTCAAGCGTATGTTGTTTTTGGATTTTTAGCCGCATTTCTTTTAGTATCATCTTGTGTTAGTGTTGAGAAAAAAGAACAACCAAATATTATCCTTTTTTTGGTTGATGATATGGGTTGGCAGGACACATCAGTTCCATTCTGGACAGAAAAAACACCTTATAATGAAATATATAACACGCCAGGAATGGAACGGTTGGCTTCTGAAGGGATGATGTTCACTCAGGCTTATGCCACTTCAGTTTGTTCACCAACCCGTATTAGTTTAATGAGTGGGATGAATGCAGCCCGTCACCGTGTGACAAACTGGACACTCAAAAGAAATGTATCCCAGGATGGGAAGAGTAAAATACTTGATTATCCGCAATGGAATGTGAATGGAGTGCAAGCTACCGATACAATCGAACGATCAACTCATGCAACATTGCTACCACAAATATTAAAGAATAATGGTTATTATACGATTCATTGTGGAAAAGCTCACTTTGGTGCTGTTGGTACACCAGCAGCTGATCCGGTTAACTGTGGTTTTGATGTGAATATAGCAGGCCACGCTGCTGGAGGATTAGGTAGTTATTTGGGGACAAAGAATTTTGGAAATAAAGAGCAGGGGGCACATACATTACCATGGGGAGTGCCTGGTTTGGAAAAATACCATGGCGATTCAATATTTATTACTGAAGCACTGACACGCGAAGCTATACAAGCTATGAATGTTGCCCATCAGAAAAATAAGCCATTCTATCTATATATGTCTCATTATGCAATTCATGTTCCCTTGGAAGCGGATAGACGCTTCTATCAAAAATACATTGACAAGGGCTTACCTGAGTCTGAGGCCATGTATGCATCTATGATTGAGGCCATGGATCAAAGCCTTGTTGATCTTATGAAATACCTCGATAGTGAAGGAATAGCAGAGAATACGATTGTGCTTTTTATGTCTGATAATGGCGGGTTTAGTTTACACCCAAGATCTGGTAAACAACATACACATAATAAACCATTAAACAGTGGGAAAGGTTCAGCCTATGAAGGCGGTATACGGGAGCCTATGATTGTGAAATGGCCTGGTAAAGTTAGGCCTAAAACTAAATGTGATGATTACTTAATTATTGAAGATTTCTACCCAACTATCCTTGAAATGGCCGGGGTTAACGATTATAAAACTGTTCAGCCCATTGATGGTAAAAGTTTTGTGCCCATGCTAAAAGGAAAGGGAACTACAGCAAGAGAGAGGGATCTGTTCTGGCATTTTCCAAATAACTGGGGGCCGACAGGACCTGGTATTGGCGCAACAAGTACGATTCGTAGTGGAGATTGGAAATTAATATACTGGTATAAAGATCAGAGTTATGAATTGTTTAATATTCAGGATGATATTGGTGAATTGTCTGATTTGGCAGAGCAAGAACCTGAAAAAGTAAAAGAGTTAAGTAAGAAACTAGGTAACTATTTACGTAGTGTTAATGCTCAGCGACCAATATTAAAATCATCAGGGCAAAAAGTACCATGGCCCGATGAAACATTATAACTTGATCAAAAACATTTAAATAAATATAAAGCATAAGTGATGAATTGGAAGTTTTTTATTTTGGTTTCGATTGTAAGTTTATCTGCTTGTACAATAGAGAAAGAGCGTTCTTACGAAAAGCTCCTGGCATTTGAAAAAGGGACAGACTTGGAAGAGAAAGTAGTAAAATCAGCGCATGTTGTACCTACAAAACAGCAGCTAGATTGGCAAAAGCTGGAGATGACAGCCTTTATTCATTTTACAGTAAACACTTTCACCGATATGGAATGGGGACATGGAGATGAATCACCTTCTATCTTTAACCCAACAGAGTTAGATGTTCGTCAGTGGGTTAAAACCTTAAAAGATGGCGGGATGAAAATGGTTATTTTAACTGCCAAACATCACGATGGTTTTTGCCTGTGGCCGACTAAAACAACAAAGCATTCAGTAGTATCTACACTATGGAAAGATGGGAAAGGCGATGTGGTAAAAGAATTGAAGGAAGCTTGTGATGAGTTTGACTTAAAGTTTGGAGTATATCTTTCTCCTTGGGATCGTAATGCCGAATGTTATGGTGACTCACCACGTTATAACGATTTTTTTAATGAGCAATTAACCGAACTTTTAACATGGTATGGTAAAGTAGATGAAGTTTGGTTTGATGGAGCTTGTGGTGAAGGTCCCAATGGAAAAAAGCAGGAGTACGATTGGGAATCATATTATAATACAATAAAAAAGCTACAGCCTGATGCTGTGGTTGCAGTCAGTGGTGAAGATGTACGCTGGGTTGGTACCGAATCAGGTTATGGGCGCGAAACAGAGTGGAGTGTTACTCCTTTTGCTCCCGGAGCTACTCCTCAAATGCAAGCCATTAATGATGAGTTGGGATTGTCGGCTACATCTAAAGATTTAGGAAGTCGAGCTATGATTGAAAAAGCGGATCACCTCTTTTGGTATCCGGCGGAAGTAGATGTGTCGATTCGTCCGGGCTGGTTCTATCATAAACATGAGGATGATAAGGTGAAATCACTGACTAAAATGGTTGATATCTATTTCAATTCGGTGGGTATGAATGCTGTATTGTTATTAAATATTCCACCCGATACCCGTGGTTTAATTCACGAAAATGATGTTGCTCGATTGAAGGAGTTTAAAACCTACCTTGATGAAACATTTGAGAATAACTTATGCGCCGGAGCTCAGGCACTAGGAGATAAAAATGCAAATAAAGCAATTGATGGTGATTATGACACATATTGGGAATTGAATGAATTACCGGCAAGCGTTGTTTATGAGCTACCAGAGGCTAAGAAGATGAATGTTGTAATGCTTCAAGAGTACATTGCCAAAGGCCAGCGTGTTGAACGTTTTAAGGTAGAAGTTAAAATAGATGATAAATGGCAAGAAGTAGTTACAGGTACAAGCATTGGATATAAGCGCTTATTACGATTTCCAAGTATTACATCTAAACAAATAAAATTGACCATTCTGCAAGCCAGAGATGGTGCTATGATAAATACCTTTGGCTTATTTAACTCCCCCGATATACTGTCTGACCCTATAATTAGTCGATCTCTTGATGGTGAAGTTAGCATTGTTGCCGAAACACCTCACCCGGTAATAACATATACTTTAGATGGTAGTGAACCAAGTGCTGAATCAAAAGTATATACAAAACCTTTTGCATTGCCTAATGGTGGTACGGTAAAGGCTAAAGCGTTTATACAAGACTTTAAAAAAGCGAGCGGAACAAAATCGCAACAATATGATATTTGCAAGGCCAAATGGAGTGTGATTGATTATAGTTATAAAGCAGGTGATTTTGGAGCTGAAAATGCCATTGATGGAAACCCAAATACAATGTGGCATACTCCATGGGGACAGGATGTTCCTAAACACCCTCACCATATAAGTGTCGATTTGGGTGAAAAACTAGCCTTGAAAGGGTTTACTTATACACCACGTACAGATGACAACAAAAGTGGAACGATTTTTAAATACGCTTTCTATGTGAGTAACAATGGTAAAGACTGGAAGAAAGTAAAAACGAAGGGTGAATTCAGTAATATCAAGAATAATCCTGTGAAACAAGAAATACGCTTTCAACGATCATATTCAGCTCGATACTTTAAGTTCGAAAGTAAAGAAGGTATTTATAATGAGGACTGGATCGCCGTTGGTGAATTGGGCGTAATTACTAAGTAAAACATACGTAGTAAGGGACAATTAAGTGAGGTTGTTTTATTAATTTTTTGACATAGAACTTATACTTATGAGAACACGAGAATTATTAATTCGTATAGCTTTATTACTGCCGCTGTTTATTGGTGTTGGCTGTGGGAAAAGTGATTCAGAACCACGTAAAGGCCAAACCAACGCGGTGTTTAATCCCGATAAAACCTATGGCGTTATGACCGATATTGATGGGAACGAGTATCGCACCATACAAATAGGAAACCAGGTGTGGATGGCCCAAAATCTGCGCTCAAAACACTTCCGTAATGGCGATCCAATAGTGGCTCATCCCGACGGCGATTGGTACGCTATTGAAGAACCTGCCTATTGTGCAGTAAATAACTGCAAACACATCGACAGCATCGCCACCTTTGGTCTGCTGTACAACGGTCATGTGGTGGCCGATGCGCGACAAGTTGCTCCCAAGGGCTGGCGCATCCCTACAAAAGAAGACGTATTTGACCTGATAAGCCATCTAAATACTGATGAAGGCATTACATACGATTGGGGCAATACTATTGTGGGTGGCATGTTGCGTGAGGCGGGCTCCCTACACTGGCAGCCTTCCAATGATGGAGCAGACAATAGTAGCGGACTCTCCCTGCTACCAACAGGCATCCGCCAGAGCGAAATGTTCTTGGGAACAAATAAAATGACTACTTTATATACATCTAGCTTATTTGATGAGAAAAATGAGAATTCTAGGGGATTTCTTACGTATCGTACTTATGCTTTATCTCTCCAAATCAGTATTAATTCCACTCCTCCAATTACTAGTGGATGTTCAATACGTTGTATCAAGGAATAAAAAGTTAGAATCATTAAAATATACAAGAATAAAGATGAAAAAACCTTTAATATTATTGGTAACGGTAGTTTTTTTAATTACTGGCTGTAGGAATAATGTAGAGAATAGCAATACCGTGGGTGGGCAATCAGCTATTAAGCCTCTAACTCCATTAATGGGTTGGGCGAGTTGGAATCAATTCAGGGTTAATATCAATGAAGACATCATTAAGTCGCAGGCCGATGCATTGATTACAACCGGGATGAAGGATGCGGGATACACCTTTGTGAATATCGACGATGGCTTTTTTGGCGGTCGCGATTCTTTAGGTAATATCATTCCTCATCCTACCCGATTTCCAAATGGAATGAAGGCAGTAGCAGATTATATACATAGTAAGGGACTGAAAGCAGGTATTTATTCCGATGCAGGAATAAATACCTGTGCCTCTTATTGGGATAAAGATACTATTGGTGTTGGTATGGGTTTGTTTGGTCATGATAGGCAAGATTTAACATTAATGCTGCAAAAATGGGGATATGATTTTATAAAGGTAGACTGGTGTGGCGGTCAGTGGTTAGGTTTGGATGAGCAAACAAGGTATACCCAAATATCCAATTTAATTAATGAGATTAAACCAGGTACCATTTATAATATTTGTCGTTGGGAGTTCCCTGGTACGTGGGCTATAAATATTGCTGATTCGTGGCGTATATCAGGTGATATTGAAAACAAGTTTGAGTCAATATTACACATCATCGACAAAAATGCAGATCTATGGAAGTATGCATCTCCAGGGCATTTCAACGATATGGATATGTTACAGGTTGGGAGAGGTATGAGTTTTGAAGAAGATAAGGCTCATTTTTCAATGTGGAGCATACTAAATTCTCCTCTTATGGCAGGTAACGATCTACGTAGTATATCGCGACAAACTCTGGCAATTCTGACCAATAAAGAAGTAATTGCCTTAAATCAGGATCCGTTTTGTTACCAAGCTCGCCGCCTAATCGATCATGGCGAATTAGAAGTGTGGGGTAAGCCTTTGGTATCTACAGTGAGTGGCCAGGTGGCAGTAGCATTACTCAACAGAACCGACACAATGCAATCCATTGAATTTGATTTGGAGTCCGTAGGAATTGATTCGGGTAAAGGCTATAAGTACCGCGACTTATGGAAGAAAGAGACGTCACAAAGCCTTCGTGATTCTAGCCTTTGTTTTGATGTTCCCGGTCACGGTATTGTGTTATTACGAGTTGATGGCCATTCGAAGCCATACAATGTTTATGAATATAACTAGTAAGTGAAAAAAAATAATGTGATGAGGTATCTTTTTTTAGTAATAGGTTTTTTGTGTTTTGTTGATGTTTCTGCAACTCATCAACCGGAATTTTCAACAGCCGGTTTTTTTCAGTTGGCTAATACTGGGCGTGATGTTTATTCTATGAATGTGGCATGGCGTTTTCATAAAGGGCAACAGGAAAGTGCTTTTCAAAAAGATTTTGATGATAGCCAATGGAATGTTGTAGCCGTACCACATGGTATTGAGTATTTACCTACCGAAGCGAGTGGTTGTATAAATTATCAAGGTGAGGTGTGGTATCGCAAGCATTTTGAAGCTGACAAACAACTAAAAGGTAAGAAACTGTTTTTGCACTTTGAGGCTATCATGGGAAAATCAAAAGTGTGGATTAATGGGCATTTGGTAAAAGAATACTTTGGTGGATTTTTGCCTGTTATTGCTGATATAACTCAATATATCAATTGGGATGGTGATAATGTAATTGCTGTTTGGGCCGATAATAGTAATGATCCTTTGTATCCTCCCGGTAAAGCTCAGGAAGTATTGGATTTTTCTTATTTCGGAGGAATTTATCGCGACTGCTGGTTAGTGGCTCATAATAAGGTGTATTTAACAAATCCTAATTATGAGAATGAAGTAGCAGGCGGAGGACTTTTAGTAGCCTTCAATAATGTGTCGGAGCAAAAAGCTGATATCGAGCTAAAAGCACATTTGAGAAATGAGTTAAAGTCAGGATTCAGAGGTACAGTTAACTATGAATTGATCGATAAGAATGGACTAGTTGTGGCTTCAAATAATGCTGCACTAAAAGTTAAGGGTCAATCAGCCGGTTCTACAGCACAAACTATAAATATTGAAAAGCCTCACTTATGGTCGCCCGACTCACCTTATTTATACCAATTACATGTTCGTATAAAGGATGACAAAGGAAATGTAGTGGATGGATACCGCAAACGAATTGGTATAAGAAGTATCGAGTTTAAAGGGCAAGAAGGCTTTTGGCTCAATGGCAAACCTTATCCACAACCAATGATAGGTGCTAATCGTCATCAGGATTTTGCTGTTTTGGGTAATGCTTTACCAAATAGTTTGCATTGGCGCGATGCCAAGAAATTGCGCGATGTAGGCATGAAAGTAATTCGTAATGCCCATTATCCTCAAGATCCGGCCTTTATGGATGCTTGTGATGAATTGGGATTATTTGTTATCGTAAATACTCCGGGGTGGCAGTTTTGGAATAAAGATCCAATATTTGAAAAGCGTGTTTATTCAGATATCCGAAATATGGTACGTCGCGATCGTAATCATGCCAGTATTTGGCTTTGGGAGCCCATTTTAAATGAGACCTGGTATCCTGATGATTTTGCAAAAAACACACGAAATATTGTTGAAGAAGAATTTCCATACCCTAATTGTTACTGTGCCTGTGATGCTGAAGCACGAGGTAATGAGCACTTTGATATTTTATTTGGACATCCACAAACAGGTGACACCAATTGGGCATTAGAACACTTAGATCCAAATAAAACATACTTTACGCGTGAGTGGGGAGATAATGTCGATGATTGGAACTCACATAATTCACCAAGCCGTGTTAATAAATCCTGGGGTGAGCAAGCCATGTTAATTCAAGCTAAGCATTATGCCTTTCCTGATTATAAAAAAACCTGTTTTGATGCTTTGTACCGAACAACGCGTCAGCATGTGGGAGGTACTTTGTGGCACTCTTTTGATCACCAACGTGGTTATCATCCCGATCCATTTTATGGCGGTATTATGGATGTGTTTCGCCAGCCGAAGTATTCATATGAATTATTCAAAGCACAGCGATCTCTTTTAAATAGTGATCTTATTGCTGAAACTGGACCAATGGTTTTTATTGCTCATGAAATGACGCCTTTCTCATCTCCTGATGTCACAGTCTACTCCAATTGTGATGAAGTGCGCTTGCAGGTTTTTGAAAAAGGAAGGGAATACACCTATACAAAAGAGAAGAAAGAGCAAGGAATCCAAAGTCCTATTATTGTTTTTAAAGACGTGTATGACTTTATGGATGATAAAGCCTTGTCGAGAGGCAGAAAGCAAAACGAAGTGTATATGCAAGCCGATGGATACATCGATGGAATAAAGGTAACAAGCCACCGTATTGAACCTGCTCGCCGCCCTGAGAAAATAATGCTCTGGTTGGATAATGAGAAGGTGGATTTAAAAGCTGACGGTTCGGATTGTGTAACTATAGTTGCCGCTATTACTGATAAGAATGGAAATATCAAACGCTTGAATAATTATTTTATCAAGTTTGAGATAGAGGGCGAAGGTCAGATTGTAGGCAATGAATCAGTATTGGCTAATCCACGACCAGTTAACTGGGGCACAGCACCTGTACTAGTGAAGGCTTCAGTACAAGCAGGAACAATAAAGGTACAGGCATCTGTTTTGTTCGAGGGCAGTCAGACGCCAATAAGCGCAGAGCTTGAGTTTTCAAGTGTTTCAAGTACCGATAAGCTTTTATACTCTTCCGAAGAGTGGAGTGAAAAGCAAAGTGTTGTGGTCCCAGATTCTTTACCTAATATGGAGCTTAATACAGAAATGAAAAAGGAACTTGAGCGGGTTAGGAAAGAGTTGAATAATTTAAAACTTAAAGAAGTAGAGCGTCAGCAAGAAGCGTTTGGTGAGAAGAAAAAATAAATAAGAGTTAAAATTACGAGATATGTATTTAAGAAATTTAATTACCTTTTTAATATTATTTGCTTGTCTGAAAGTCGTGGCAAATCAAAGTGTGGATATTATTCCAAAACCTGTTTCATTGCAAATGTATTCAGGTAGTTTTGAAATAACAGAAAAAACTTCGATACAATTTAATTCACGACAGACAGAATTAGAACAAGCAGCCCATTTTTTGTCTGATGCTATTGAATCTATTTCGGGTATTCAATTATCATTTAATGAGGAAACAGAACATCAGATTCAATTAAAATTGACTTCAGCAAATATGCTTGGAGATGAAGGCTATAATTTGAATGTTTCAGCAGATGGAATTGTATTAGAAGCCAACGCTAAGGCTGGTGTAATTTATGGAATGCAATCTATTTTACAAATGTTGCCTGCAGTACGAACCAATGCAAAACTTATTATTCCATGTCTGGCAATTGAAGATTATCCAAGATTCAAATGGAGAGGTATGCATTTAGATGTGAGTCGTCACTTTTTTGGTCCGGACGTTATTAAGCAATATATCGATTTAATGGCCTCTTATAAGATGAATGTGTTTCACTGGCATTTAATAGACGATCAAGGTTGGCGTATTGAGATCAAACAATACCCTAAATTGACCGATGTAGGCGCCTGGCGTGTTGATTATAATCATTTAGTTTGGGATAAGCGACCACAAGCTAAACCGGGTGAAGAACCAACATATGGAGGTTATTACACACAAGAGCAGATAAAAGAAATAATTAACTATGCAGCTGAGCGTAATGTTACCATTGTACCCGAGATTGAAATGCCAGGGCATATAGCGTCTGCCATTGCTGCTTACCCTGAGTATTGTTGTACACAAAAGCCACAATTACCTTTAACAGGAGGAAACTATACCAATATGTCATCGAATTATTGCGCTGGTAACGATGCCGTTTTTACATTTCTTGAAAATGTATTAAACGAAGTGCTTGAGCTGTTTCCATCGGAATATATTCATATTGGAGGCGATGAGGTTAATAAAAACTCATGGAAAAAGTGTGAGCTTTGTCAACAACGAATGAAGGACGAGAATTTAAAAGATGAGAATGAGCTACAAAGCTATTTCATAAAACGCATTGAGAAGTTCCTGATTAGTAAAAATCGTAAGATGATTGGTTGGGATGAAATTTTAGAAGGTGGTTTGGCTCCTGAGGCAACGGTAATGAGCTGGCGTGGTGAAGCTGGTGGTATCGAAGCGGCTAAAATGGGACACGATGTTGTAATGACTCCTGGTAAACCTTGTTATTTTGATCACTATCAGGCTGGGCCTACAGGTGAACCTCTGGCAATAGGTGGTTTTAATACCTTAAAAACGGTTTATGATTATGAACCTATTCCTCATGAATTATCAACTGACAATGCCCATTTTGTTTTAGGTGCACAGGGTAATGTGTGGACCGAATATATGACTACGGTTGAACACCTTGAATATATGGTTTTGCCACGTATGGCTGCTTTAGCTGAAGTCGTGTGGACGCCTAAGTCTAATAAGGATTGGGATAGTTTTAACAAACGTATCAATAGTCAATTCAATGCTTATGAGCAAAAGGGACTTAACTTTTGCAGAGGAAATGCAACAGTGGCTTTTAAACCAATTTCACACGCGGGTAATCTATCAGTTGAAATGTCAACTGAAGTATTAGATGGTGAGATCGTATATACACTGGATGGTCAGGATCCAACTCTAAAAAGCAAAGCTTACAATGAAGCTATCAAAATTAATTCAACCGCGGTTTTGAAAGCCTCAGTAATAGCGAATGGGGTTGTGGTTGGAACAGAACCATCGAGTCAAAATTTTGTGATGCATAAAGGAATTGGTTGTGATGTTCTTTATACCAATCCGGTTAGTACTTATTATCTAGCGGATGGTCCAAATTCATTGACAGATGGTATACGTGGAAACGGAACAGTAGGTAAATTTTGGCACGCATTTAACGAAAATGATCTGGTTGCCACACTCGATATGGGTGAGATCAAATCAATTTCTGATATTAAGCTTGGTTGTTTACAGAAGTATAGAGATTGGATTTTTATGCCTAAGGAAGTGGTTTTTGAAGTATCTGTTGATGGAAAGAAATTTAAGGAAGTTGGTAGAGTTGTAAACCCGATTGATGCAAATGAAGCTGAACTCGTATATGATTTTAAAACTTTCTTTAAAGCTAAGAAAGTTAGGTATGTGCGGGTTATAGCTAAAGCTAATGTGTGTCCTCCGGGGCATAATGGAGCAGGTAAGCCATCTTGGATTTTTGCGGATGAAATAATGATTAAATAACTGAAAAAATGATGAATTTAAACAGTGTAGTGGTGTTAATAGTATCCATAATGTTATCGGCATGTAACTATAGCGAAAAGCGTGTTTCTTCTGTGTGGGGTAAGCAAGGGTTTAATATACCAATTGTTGACCTCAATCAGGAAAAGCAAATGCAGGTGATAGTGGATAAGGAAGCCGGACAATATTTAGGTCACCCTACAACTGTTTTGCTGGAAGACAACAAAACCATTTTGTGTGTTTATCCTAAGGGGCATGGCAAAGGGGGTATTGTATATAAAAAATCAAGTGATGGTGGATTGACTTGGTCCGATCGTTTGCCCACTCCCGAGAGTTGGGCTACTAGTAAAGAAGTACCAACATTATACCAAACCGTGGACAAGGATGGTATTTCTCGTTTGTTGTTGTTTAGCGGTAGCCAGGATTATGTTGGAGGTGCTATACGTATGTCAGTTTCAGAAGACCAGGGAGAAAGTTGGAGTGAGTTGGCATCGATTGGCGATTACAAAGGAATTGTAGCCATGGCTGATTGTATTCCGCTTCGCACAGCGGGACATTATCTGGCTACCTTTCATATCCGTGGGCCAGAGAATTCAATGATTCTTTATCAGGTATATAGCGAGGATGGTGGACTAAACTGGGGTGATCCTGAAGAAATATACCGCTCTTCCATAGCACATTTATGTGAGGGAGGATTGGTTTATAGTCCTGACAGCTCTGAAATTGCCATGCTATTGCGTGAGAATGCAAAAAATTACAACAGTCAAATCATGTTCAGTAATGATGAAGGTAAGAGTTGGAGTGCACCCAAACCAATGCCTGGCTCGCTCTGTGGCGACCGACATCAGGCCATCTATTTACCCAATGGCAGGCTGTTGGTGCAGTTTAGAGATATAACACCTTGGAACAGACCTGGAAATGAGCATAGTCCTACCGAAGGCGACTGGGTTGGCTGGGTTGGTACTTGGGATGACCTGAAGCATGGGTATGAAGGCCAATACAGAATTCGTTTTAAGGATAATAAAAAAGGTGGGGATGCCGCCTACCCAGCTGCGGAACTGCTGCCTGATGGCACTCTTGTATGTACTGCCTATGGGCACTGGGATAAAGGAGAGGAGCCATATATCCTAGCTTTTAGGTTTGAAATTGAAGCTTTGGATCGGATAAAAAACAATAGGGAGTAATAAAGTAGTTGATGCGGTTAATGATTAAACATCACCAACTAATTGAGCCCTAATTTGGCTACTGAGATAATATAGATTAATTGAAACATCATTAATGAAAAATATAATCACTTATGACTACTAAAAAATATTTTATTGTTTTATTGATTAGTCTTATTGGATCAGTAGGTTTGGTGGGATGTACACAATTATCAAGTTCATCCGATTCCATTGCGTTAATTGATGATAGTCAGTCAAATATATGTATCGTTCTTCCCGAAAATAGTGAGGGAGTGCTTCAGTTTGCAGCTACTGAACTGCAGGAGTATTTGTATAAGATTTCGGGCGTGAAAGTGCAGGTTGTCAACAAATGTTTAGAGGGACTCATCCCGATCAAACTTGGTGTTGTTACAGATGATGCAATAAATGTGGATGCCTTCACTGTCTCTGTGAATAAAGAAAAACTTACGTTACTAGGTCAAAATCAACGGAGTGTGCTTTATGCCGTATATGCTTTGTTAGAGAAGATAGGGTGCATGTGGATATATCCGGGCGAAGCAGAGGAGCATATTCCTGCTTTGACAACCGTATCTCTTCAAATCGGGGAAAAGTATGAAAAAACATCGGTGGAACATCGTGGTTTAGGCTTATACGAGTTACATGGTGAAACGGTTGACCTGGGTGCCGATATGATCGATTGGATGGGTAAGAATAAACTTAACCTATTAATGACATCGGAAGATCGGATCGATGAAATTGGGACGCAATGCATGCATTGGCCTGAAGTAAAGGATGTGTTGTATCCAGAGTTGATGAAGCGAGGAATGTTACTTGAGTTGAGCGAACACATGACACACGTTTACTTCCCACCATCATTGGGTAAAGAGCATCCGGAGTGGTTTGCTTTAGTCAATGGAAAACGTAGTGGAACCGGTCAGGTTTGTTTTTCAAATGAGGAAGCAAGCGAATTTTTTGGCGATCGTGTTGCTGAATATGTTGGGCAGCACCCCGAAGCTGATATTGTAGGTACTTGGCCGTTGGATGGCGGAGGGTATTGCGAGTGTGAAGGGTGTAAAGACCCATTAACAATATACAAGGCCATAAGTAAGGTGGCTAAAAAAGCTGCTAAAGTTAATCCAAAAACCACCATTGAGTTTCTGGCTTATGTTGATCAAACCTTTAGTGCCCCCGAAGGATTGGAGATACCTGAGAACCTGTCGGTATTAATGTGTGACCGCCTGGATGATAATGCAAAGCGATGGTCTGAACTATTGGATGAGAATGGAAGTCAAGGCCAATATTATTTCGAATATGTGCTTGGCGATAACTACAGGTGGCGTACTAATGTTTGGATGATTCCTGGTTATGGCCCTTGGCTGGAGCGTAAAGTGGTTGACACTGGCTTTAGAGGTGTCGTGTCATTATTCTTGCCTATCCGTAACTGGTGGCGTTCAGCATTTAATAATTATTTCATGGCAAAAGCCTACTGGAACTCTGATTTGGATGTTGATCTGGAGTTACGTAATTATTGTGAGGCCTATTATGGTGAGTTATCTGATGATATATTTGAAGTGCTGAATGCTATCCGCTTCGATGTTCAGAACAATTATATGATGGAGGCTTATCATTGGGAAATAATTCATCCTATGGAAGGAGCAAAAATAGCTAAGCATGAAGATGGTTATCTGATGTCGCAACAGTCATGTGATAAGGTAATTGATCAACTTCAGTTATTATTGAGCAAAACAAGTGATGATAAAGTCAGTGAACGGATATGTCGCTTACAATCCTATCTTGAGTATTTCAAAATTTACTATCAGGAACGAACCGTTGATGGTAAGGCATATCCTAAAACAGACAATAGTGTAGTGCCTAATAGTTTATTGGAATATTCAGAGCAACATCCAATTGATAAGGATGGTGTTAATATGAATCCGGAGTTCATCAAATGGCGTTTTGAACGCTTTCATTGGTAGGAATATGTAGCAACTATAATTCGGATTAGAAATATAAACTTAAAAATATATGAGAGTTTTAATATTACTTTTTTTTATTTCATGCATACATGCAACACAAGGGCAAACCCCCAATCATATCTTGGAAAATTACCGACTCCATTGGAACGATGAATTTGAAGGTGTCTCCATCGATACTCTTAAATGGAAGTATAGGGATACTGGTAAATTGCGAAAGAAAGGGGTGGTTTTTGAAGAGAATTGTTTTGTAGATGGTAAGGGGCATTTAATAATAGGGGTGACAAAGGTTGATAGTACCTATAGAATAGGTCAGATAGGGTCGCAAAACACTTTTCAAACGAAGTATGGCTATTTTGAGTGTAGGGCAAAAATGAACCAGCAGCTAGGACCTCATATAGCATTTTGGTTGCAGTCACCTACCATTCATCAAGAGCACGATAATCCTGGTGATTTTGGAACCGAGATAGATGTTTTTGAATACCATATTGCTGAGGGGCTCGACTATGTATACCATAACTTGCATTGGAACGGATATAAGAAAAAGCATAAAAGTACTGGTACAAGAGTACTGGTCGACGATGTCCATAATGGCTTTCATACTTTTGCACTTGAATGGACAGAGCAGGAGTACATATTTTATGTGGATGGGATCGAAACATGGCGAACGAAAGAGGCAGTTTCTCACATAGCCGAATACATGATTTTAAGCGCAGAGCTAACTGGCTGGGGAGGTGATTGTGAGAAAGCTGATTTTCCAGATCAAGTTATATTTGATTACGTGAGAGTATACAAAAAAAGTAAATGACTTTAAAAATGAACTTCAAATGACAGCAAGCTATTTTTTAAAATTTATTCTTCTAAGTTTAATGGCGGTTTCTATAACAGCCTGTTCAAATGTGAAGAAGGAACAATCACCTAATATTATTTACATACTGGCTGATGACCTAGGATATGGCGATTTAAGTTGCTATGGGCAAACGCGGTTTTCAACTCCTAATATTGATAAGCTGGCTGAGCAGGGAATGCTTTTTACGCAGCATTATTCCGGCAGTACTGTGTGTGCGCCATCCCGTTCAGCACTCATGACAGGCCAACACACAGGACATACATATATCCGTGGCAATAAAGAGCGCCGACCCGAAGGGCAGCATCCATTGAATAATGAATCATTTACCATTGCGGAAATGCTGAAACTAAAAGGCTATGCTACAGGGGCATTTGGTAAGTGGGGTTTAGGTTATCCTGGTTCTGAAGGAGATCCCAATCAGCAAGGATTCGATACCTTTTTTGGATACAACTGTCAAATGCTTGGACATCACTATTATCCGTATTTCTTACGTGATAATCAGGATAGTCTGGTTTTAGAAGCTAATGTAGGTTTGAATTGCGAAGTATATGCACCGGAGCTTATACATGATAAAACACTTGACTTTATCGAACAACATAAAGATGAGCCATTCTTTTGCTATGTACCATCTATTATTCCTCATGCCGAGTTATTGGCTCCAGAGAAATACATGGCTATGTATAGGGGGAAATTTGAACCGGAGCATCACTATAAAGGACTTGATGAAGGTCCGGGTTTTCGAAAAGGAGGATATTGCTCACAAGTGGAATCACATGCTGCTTTCGCTGCTATGGTTCACCTATTAGACGAACAAGTTGGAGAGATAGTGGCTAAGGTGGAAGAACTTGGGATAGCTAAAAATACACTTATTATATTTACTTCTGATAATGGACCACATAAAGAAGGTGGTGCTCAACCCGATTATTTTAACAGTAACGGTCAATTGAAAGGATATAAACGCGATCTATATGAAGGGGGTATTCGCGTTCCATTTATTGCATCCTGGCCAGGAATGATTAAGAAAGGAACAGTAAGTCATCATATTTCTGCTTTTTGGGATATGATGCCAACGTTTGCCGAATTAACAGGATATGAAAGTAAGACTAACGATGGAATATCGATGTTGCCAACCTTATTGAGTAAAGGTGAGCAAAGGCAACATAATTACCTCTACTGGGAGTTTCATGAGTTGGGAGGTAGGCAGGCCATACGTAATAGGAAATGGAAGGCTGTGAAATACAATGTTCTAAATCCTGATAAAACAAGTTTAGAGCTATATAATTTGGAAGATGATATAAGTGAATCTTTTAATATTGCATCGCAGCACCCGGATATTATAAAAAACATGAAGATTCTTTTTGAAGAAGCGCATACTGAATCTGCAGTATTTGATTTTAAACCATAAGTTTTACCTCTAACTATTACAATTATGAAAATTAGTTATTTGATTGCACTCTTGGGGATAGTAATGAGTACTCAGGCATCTCAAATCAATCCCGAAGGTCTCAATACTCAACACCACGGCAGGAACAGAGCCCAGGTCAACAAATCAGTTGATGGTAATATCTCGTTTAAAGGTGAAACCCCAGTACTAAAATCCTCGACTAATGTTACTGACTATGGTTTTCAGCCTGATTCGCACAAAAATGCAATGGTTGCATTGCGTAAAATGCTGGAATCACTAAAAGGTCAGAAAGATATTAACCTGGTATTTCCAAAGGGACGCTACGATTTTTGGCAAGATAAGGCTTTTGAAAAAGAGATCTATATCGCCAATCATGCTGATGAAAACCCCAAGAAAATTGCCTTTCTGCTGGAGGGCTTCGAGGGAATCACCATCGATGGTCAAGGCTCAGAATTTATCTTTCATGGAGAAATGATTCCGTTTGAGATTATAGATTGTAAGAATGTCTCACTCAAGAATTTTTCTATCGATTGGGAGCGTCCAACCTTCTCACAAGGTTCAGTTGTGAATATCACCGATAAGTTCTTCGATATTAAATTCCTTGAAGAGGCTAAGTTTGAGATTCGCAACAACCGTATCTTTTTCTATGGAGAAGGGTGGGGACAATTCGGTGGCTCACTTCAGGCACACGATGGTGAAACAGGACGTATAATCTACTGCACTGCCGACGGCGGAGGAATTGATGGAAATAGCCTTGGTGATAAGCATGCTGAGAAAATAGGTGAACGTACAGTGAGAATTCAATACAAATTGCCTTCCTATTATAAAAAAGGCGATGTCATTCTTTCTCGCCACTTAGATCGTAACAACCCAGGCTTCCACATCTATCGGTCAAAAGATACTTCGCTGGAAAATATTGACCTTCATTTTGCCTGTGCCATGGGTGTTATTGGTCAACGCAGTGAAAATATCACTTTGAGTAATTTTCGTGTCAAAGCTTCAAGGGGGCGTCGAATTACAACTTATGCCGATGGAACTCATTTTGCTGGTTGTAAAGGCATAATCACAGTTGAAGATTCACACTTTGAATACATGTTCGATGATGCCATTAATATTCATGGTACATATGTTCAAATTCAACGAAAAATAGGATCGAATACGCTTTTGGCAGATTTTAAACACGAACAAGCCAAAGCCTTGGATAATGCGGGGCCTGGCGACAAAGTGATGCTTATCGACAATGAAACCATGCTGCCATATGCTACGCTAACAGTGAAGAACTTCAGGAATATTGATCTTTGGCAAATGGAGTATGTATTCGAAGAAGAAATCCCATCGCGCATGAAAGCCAAAGACGGGATAGAGAATATTACCTGGACACCAGAAGTTATTTTTCGTCGCAACACAGTACGTAACAACCGGGCTCGTGGCATGCTTTTTAATGGTGCCGGGAAAATGTTGGTAGAAGACAACTACGTACAAACATCAGGTTCAGCCATTCTTGTTGCCGGTGATTGTAATTATTGGTTTGAATCCGGCCCAGTTGGTATTCACGGGCCATTGATCATTCGTAACAATGTATTCTATGCTTGCCTGACCAATAAATATCAATTTACCCATGCTCAAATCTCTATTGACCCTGTGATTCCGAAAACAGCTCTCGGTGGTGATTGCTACCACAAAGATATCTTCATCGAAAATAACGTCTTTAGGGTTTTTGATGCACCTATTCTTTTTGCTCGTTCAGTTAATGGTCTTCACTTCAAAAATAACACCATTGAGCAAATTAAGTCCTTCAAGCCATGGCATTACAATCCGCATATGTTCAAAGTTGAGGCTTGTAAAAAAGTGGAAATTAAAGATACAAAACTCATAGGCAAACCTTTGGCAAAGGACATTAAATTGATACGTACTGCCAGAGAAGAGATTTCTGAGGATATGGGCTTAGAATTCAAATAATATTTAAAATATCAATAATTAAATTATGAACAACAAACTAAAATTACTGATTATTGCCGTGGCAACTGCTTTTATAGCATCGTGTACAACAAACAAGTGTCAAGAGCAGCCAATTGAGATTATTCCTTACCCAAATCAACTGGTAGCGGGTGAAGGTTGTGTTGATCTATCTCGTGGTTTTAAAGTTATTGGTGAAACAATTCACTTAGGGTACCTTACCGCTGAATTAAGTAAGCAAGGTATTTCGGCAGGTAAAGGAGCTAAAATTGTATTTGAATCCGCAGAGGAACCAAATAATTTAGGCGAAGAAGGATATCGTTTCGTAGCAAAGAAAAAAACAATAACAATTACAGCCAATGGTGATAGGGGGCATTTTTATGGCATTCAAACCTTACTGCAAATGGTGAATGGAGCAACGGTTGTGGCTGTTGAAATTGAAGATGTACCTGCATTTGGCTGGCGTGCCTACATGCTTGATGAATCTCGCTATTTTCATGGCGAAACATTCGTTAAACAAGTGCTTGACCAAATGGCAATGTTAAAAATGAATGTCTTTCACTGGCACCTTGTTGATGATGCCGGATGGCGCATCGAGATTAAAAAATACCCATTACTTACCGAAGTTGGAGGTAAAAGAGCCGATTCGGAGATTGGTACATGGAAAAGTGGTAAAACATCGGGAGATGCTCATGAAGGGTTTTATACCCAGGAGCAAATAAAAGACATTGTAAAATATGCCGCAGAAAGAAACATTACTATTGTTCCTGAATTTGAGATGCCAGGGCATTCAAGTGCCGCAATTGCCGCATATACATGGTTGGGGACAGCAGGTAAAGATATTGAGGTTCCGGTTAAATTTGGCCGTCATTACGATAATTATGATATTACAAAGCCTGAAGTAGAGCAATTTGTAAAAGATGTACTAAACGAATTGTTTGAGTTGTTTCCTTCGGAAGTCATCCACATTGGTGGCGATGAGGTTGGTTACAGAGTATGGGAAGAATCGAAGCATGTGCAACAATACATGAAAAAGAATGGCATAAATACGCCTGCCGATTTACAGATTGCTTTTACCAATAAAATATCAAAATTCATCGAGAGTAAGGGACGACGTATGATGGGTTGGAACGAAATTATGGGGATCAATATTCATAAAGATTTTGAAGAGAAAAAGGTTGATATGGAAGCTGAAACAGAACTAGCTAAAAACGTAGTTGTTCATTTCTGGAAAGGGGACATTAATCTGATTACCGATGCCGCACAAAAAGGTTATAGCATAATTAATTCCTTGCATACTAATACTTATTTGGACTATGATTACGGAAGTATTGACCTAAAAAAGGCATATGGATTTAACCCAATTCCTGATGATTTGGATGAGCAATACCATAAAAACATATTTGGCTTGGGCTGCCAGATGTGGAGCGAATGGACGCCGACCAATAAGCATGTTGAACGTCAAACGTACCCTCGTATAGCGGCTTATGCCGAAGTAGGATGGACGAATAAAGACAATAAAGATTATACCAGGTTCCGGAAATCAATGGATAACTTGACCCTTATTTGGGATAGGCTATATATAACATACGGACCGTTGGATGCCAAGAACTAGCTTATATCGCTGATTGATAAGATATTTCTTTATATAAAATATGAATAAGGTATTTTAACCTATATGAGGGATAACTATGATGAAGACACTATTCAGAAACTTTCTTTTGATAATAATTGCTTGTGGGATTTTTACAGCATGTCAAGATAATAGAAAAAAGGAAAAAAAAGAATCTACTATAAAACCGAACATCGTCTTTATTTATATGGATGATCTAGGTTATGGGGATGTTAGTGCTTACGGTGCTAAAGACATACAAACCCCAAATATTGATAAACTGGCAGATGGAGGAGTTCGATTTACAGATGGACATTCCTCGTCAGCAACTTGCACTCCCAGTAGATATGCATTACTAACTGGAGTATATCCCTGGAGGAATAAAGATGCTAAAATTCTACCAGCAACAGCACCTTTGCTAATTGATACAATGCAACTAACATTGCCAAAAATGTTACAAGAAAAAGGTTATTATACGGGTATTGTTGGTAAATGGCACCTTGGTTTAGGAAGCGGACATACAAACTGGAATCAAAGAGTTACACCAGGACCTAACGAAGTAGGGTTTGATTACTCTTATATTATGGCTGCAACACAAGACCGAGTGCCAACGGTTTATATTGAAAATAGCCTTGTGGTTGGTTTAGATCTTAATGACCCTATTGAAGTAGATTATGTAAATAATTTTGAAGGAGAACCAACCGGAAAAGACAATCCGGAATTAGTTACTATGAAATGGCACCATGGGCATAATAATAGCATTGTAAATGGTGTTCCAAGAATAGGGTTCATGAAGGGTGGGAATTCGGCCAAATGGAGCGATGTAGATATGGCAGATCATTTCTTGTTCAAAGCGAAACAGTATGTAATAAATCATAAGAATGGGCCGTTTTTTCTATATTATGCTATGCAGCAGCCACACGTGCCGCGTACACCACATCCGCGTTTCGTTGGTAAAACAGGATTAGGGCCCAGAGGTGATGTTATTGCCGAAGCAGATTGGTGCATAGGCGAGTTTATAAATACACTTGAAAAAGAGGGCTTATTAGAAAATACCTTAATTGTATTCACGAGTGATAATGGCCCTGTTTTAAATGATGGGTATTATGATGATGCGGTTGAAAAACTTGGAAATCATAATCCTAATGGTATACTTAGAGGTGGGAAATATAGTTTATATGAAGCTGGTACGCGTGTCCCATTTATTACTTATTGGAAAGGGAAAATTGAACCGCAGGTTTCGGATGCGCTGGTTTGTCAGATTGATTTGCTTTCTTCACTTGCCAGTCTTGTTGGAAGCGTCAAGAAAGCTAAGGATAGCGAAGTATTACTAGATGTTTTTACAGGAAAAAACCAACAAGGCAGAGATGAGCTTATCATAGAGGCAAGCACAAAGACGGCTTTACGAAAAGGAAAATGGCTTATGATACCACCGTATAATGGAGTAGCTAAAAACACACAGGTTAATATAGAACTGGGCAATAGTAAAGAATATCAGTTATACGATTTGAATGAAGATATTGCTCAACAAAACAATCTGGCTAAGAAGAATCCTGAGAAACTGGATGAAATGCTTAGCGTTTTTAATATCATTTGTGGAAAGAAATAATTTATAAATAATAAATTGAAAATAAAATAGAGAAATTGATTGCTAATGTTGTGACTAATATGGTAGCACAATTTTTATTAAATTAACGATCAGCATAAGAATGTCCCAGTGTTTGGTGCTTCTACTTTAGATCATGAATCTCGTATTTTGTTAATTAATAAATTTTTAGAAGCAGAGCCAAAAGAAAAGTTATTACAGCAATTAATAGCATATAATACCAATTATAAAAGTTGAGTTTGTAAAGCTTGACGAACTTATCGAAGGGGCAGACATAAGTGTTTAATATTTAAATTCACATAAGAATGACAAAGCTAGTTACTGGATTTCTATTACTAATTATTTGCACGACATCTTTTTCGCAAAAAAACACCAACCAACGTGCCGAATGGTTTACTCACTCGCGTTTTGGAATGTTTATCCACTGGGGGGTATATAGTGGTGCTGAGGGGTATTGGAAAGGCGAAAAACTTCGTAATGACAACAATTATTCAGAATGGCTAATGTACCGAAATCGGATAGAGATGGATGAGTATGTGACTTTACTCAAGCGATTTGATTGGAATGAATTAAAACCGGAAGAATGGGTGTTGCTTGCCAAAAACTCGGGTATGAAATACATTACAATTACAGCCAAACATCATGATGGTTTTGGCTTGTGGGACAGTAAAGTTAGTGATTATGATCTGGGGAATTACACCAACCCCAGAAGAGATATAATACAGGAGATGGCTGATGCCTGTAAAAAACATGGAATTAAACTTTGTTTATATTATTCGCACTGGATTGATTGGCAGCATGAATATGGTTGGAATCATAACCGTGAAATTTATAAACTTAAACCAGAAGAATACGACCAATATTGGCAAGAGAAAGTAATTCCTCAAATAAAGGAATTGCTTACTAACTATGGAGAAATTTCGATGATGTGGTTTGATATGTGGATTCATCACTCGAATTCTATTATAACCAAAGAACAACTGCTACAGTTAAAAAACACTATTCGTGAATTACAACCAAACTGTATTGTTAACTCTCGACTTGGTTTGTCTCTTGACGAAGATCCAGATGTTGATTACAAAACTCTTGGTGATAATCAGTTGGGAAGTAAAAAAGAGGATTTTCCTTGGCAATCGCCCGCAACTGTGGCACACTCATGGGGTTTTCATTCATCCGATACCAATTGGAAATCAACATCCAGTTTGTTAAAAGCGCTTATTGGGAATGTCAGTTTAAATGGAAATTTGATGCTAAATATTGGCCCTCGAGCCAATGGCGAAGTACCTTACGAAATATCGAATCGTATGCTTGAAATGGGGAAGTGGTTGAATGTTAATGGTGAAGCTATTTATGGGGCTGAAGCTTTTGATTTAGATAAAGATCTACACGATTGGGGGAAAATAACCTGCAAACAAGATGGAAATAAATTCAAAATTTATCTTCACGTAGATAATTGGCCACTTAATAAAAAGCTGCATTTAACTGGAATCTCATCTTCTCCTGAAAAAGTTTACCTGCTAGCTGACAAGGAAAAAAAGTCTTTAAACTTTAATTACTCAAAAGTGTTTACTGAGATTTCATTACCATACCTTCAGCCAGATAATTATATATCGGTGGTGGTGGTTGAATATAACTCTAAACCGGAAATAGTGGATGGTTTGGTTTCTAAAACCGTTGATGGAGGATATTCTCTTTTGCCTGACAATCAGTTCGAAAATGATAAGTCAATTGTTGTAGAGCCTTTGGCTAGTTCTGGCACAATACCACGTCATGTAGTGGTAAATTCCAATAAAACATTTATTTGGAAGATTTATGTTGATAAGGTAGGTGAAAAAAACTTAGATGTTTCCTACAGCTTTCAGAATCAAGAAAGTGCTGGCGATATCACTGTAAAAATATCAGGTAAAATATTTAAGCACAATATCAGGCCAACAGGACAAACTGTAGCTGAACCAAATGAAGCATGGTATATTGATAATTTCAGATCAAACAGGGTTGGAACGATGAATTTCGCAGAAAAGGGCTTTTATACTATTGAGATGATTATCGAACCGCAGCAAAAGAAGGAAGTTAATTTTCAGTGGCTTTGGGTTAAATAATGAAATTGAGTATAAGAAATAAACAATTTATTCTTCCATTTATAGCAGAAAAATATGAAACGAAAGATTTGTATAACAGGGGCCAGCAAAGGTATTGGATTGTCTGAAGCCGAATTACTTTCAAAAGAAAATGAATTGTTTCTCCATGCATCAGAGATATCTTCATTTAATGATTGTAAAATCAAAAATGCACATTTTTTTGGTCAAGACTTTACAGAAATTAATAATGTTGAAAAGTTTGTAAATCAGCTAAAAGAAAAAACAAAAGGCCTTGATGTATTGGTTAATAATGTAGGTGTAATGGTAATTGATAGTATTTCAGATTTTTCTGATAATGATATAAATAAGCTTGTTACTCTTAATTTACACTCACAACTTCTTTTAACGAAAAAGATCATTCCAATGTTATTAGAAAGTGACGATCCTCATATTGTTTTTATGTCTTCAATGTCTGCTAAAAATCGAATTGTAGGAGAATCTATTTATGCTGCAACAAAAGCCGGAATAATGCAATTTGCTCATGTTTTACGAAATGAACTTGCTGGCAAAATTAAAGTTTCTACAATCTATTCGTGGGGGGTAAATACTTGGAATGACAATGCAAATGCTAAAATTTTAAAACCTGAAAATATTGCTGAGACCCTTGATTTTATAATATCGAGAGAAAAACCATTTCTTATAGAATCTATTGAATTAGGGCATTTTGATCATTGGAATGGTGCAAATGCGCCATGGTCTCCGGAATAACTTTGTGCAACAAAGCAATAGTGAATACTACGTCAGATTAAAGTTTTGTAGGGAGGTTTAAGCGTTAATTAGAAATGTTTGTTTATGACATACATCTTTTGCAAATTGACTATAGCTGTATTAATGATGTAGCAAAACCCCGAAAACAGGCGCTTTTGCCATAAATCGGGGTTTACTATTTTACGAATAGATATAAAGGATGAACAAAGCGTAAACATATCAAAAATAGTTTTTAGGATCTCCTCCTTCGCCAAGTGTTAACTCTTCTTGGATGGTCAGAGTAACTCCGTCTGGAAAACTAAGCTCAATGTCCGATAATGCCTTTACCGGTACTATCTTACTTAAGCCAAATTTTTAAAGTACCACCATTGATGACATCGTCGTGACTTATAAAATAGTTGTTTAAAGCTTTCCCATTTAATTCCATCTTATTTATTTCTTGGGCTTTAGTATTAGTACGAATAGCTTCTATTCTAAACGTTTCTCCTGAATATATTTCTTCATCAAGGCGAATTTCTACAAGATCGAAGCGAGGACTACAAATAGTATAGTGAGGAATAGCCGGCGCATCCGGATAGATGCCCATCATAGCAAAGACCAGCCAAGCTGACATTGTTCCTGTATCATCATTGCCAGGTAAGCCACCCGGACTATTGGAGTAGTCGTGATCAATAATTTTATTTACTTCTTTTTGTGTTCGCCATTCTTCACCTTTGACATAATTAAACAAAAAGGCATAACCCATGTCTGGTTCATTATCTGGCTCATACAGACCATTATCAAATACACTTTGCAACTTGTTCACAAAACTCTTTTTTCCTCCATTAAGTTTAATCAAACCTTTAACATCGTAAGGTATCATAAATGAGTAATGCCATGATGTTCCTTCAATAAATCCGGTTACAGACTCAAAGTTGGCCCCATCCAATGGTGAAAAAGGCGTATGCCATTGGCCGTTATCTAAGCGTGGTCGCATTACACCAAGCTCTGAATCATACATGTTTTTATAGTATTGCGAACGCTTTGTAAAATCCGTATATATATTCTTATGTCCTAGTGATTTTGCCATTTGCGCAATGGCGAAATCAGCGGCTCCATATTCCAAAGTTGTTGATACTGATCCATCGTATTTTTCTTGTACAGGAATATAACTGTATGATAGATAATCACTAAGTTCTGGTCTCAGTGGATTATCTTTTTCCTGCGTGGCACTTTTTAGCATGGCCTCTAAAGCTAATTCGGTATCGAAACCTGTAATTCCTCGCATATATGTATCTGCAATTACTATAGCAGCCGGATCGCCTACCATAGTAAAAGTCTCTGTTGAATTCAATTCCCATTTGGGCAACCAGCCATTTTCCTTATACATATCTAACATTGAATTCACCATGCCTAACTGCTCCTTTGGGTATAACAAGCTGGTTAGTTGATGCATATTCCGATAAGTATCCCACAATGAAAAAACAGTATAACGAGTGCCGTCTGTTTTACCTATGTTGCCTGAACCGATGGTTGGATACTCTCCATTAACGTCGTTAAGAGTATTGGGATGAATCTGGGCATGATATAGGGCGGAATAAAACATCGTTTTTTCGTCACTTGTACCACCAGTTATTTTAACCCGGGATAATTTATCATTCCATAAAGCACGTGCTTCAGCTCTAAGATCATCAAAACATTTATTCGTTATTTCTTGTTCCAAATTTTCACGAGCATTTTCAATGCTAACATAGCTAATACCTATTAATACCTCTACCTGCGTTGGCTCTTTAAAATCAAAACTAAAAAAAGCACCAAGACTATCGCCAACAAGTGGTTTGGTGTATTCATTCAACAAGCGCGTTTGACCATTGTATGACATCCAGTTAGCTTCTGCTCCATGGTATAGAGGTGGCTTTTTCCACGCACCATACTTGTCTGCAGACTTGTTGACTTTAATAACAAAATACACAGGATATATTTCATCAGGATTATTATAACAAAAGGAACCAACAGTCCTAAAACCCTCCACCTCATTATCAGACTTGATTCTTAAATATCCATCTTGCTCATTAGTAAGCCCCAAACCAAGATTCAATAGGATATTTGCTCTACCTTTGGGAAAAGTATAACGATTTATCGCACTTCGTACACTAGTAGTAACTTCCGCTTTTACATCATATCGGTTCAGATAGTTTGAATAATATCCAGGGCTTGCTTCTTCATGTGAATAAGTAGATGCATATTCTCCACTGCTTATTTTGAGATCTCCGGTGGTGGGCATTAGGATTATAGTACCCAAATCAGGACAACCAACACCCGATAGATTAACATGACTAAAACCTGTTAAAGTTTCATTTGCTGAAGAATACGGTGTACTCCACCAATCGCTGTCTTTTTCATGTTTATTTGGGCGACCCGACACATTAAATGGCACTGCTGAAATCATACCACGCGGTACAATTGCCCCAGGATTGGTAGTACCATAATTATCACTCCCAATAAATGGATTAACATAATCAACAGGTTCCTGGGCTTTTATATGTTGAAACAGACCGATACTAAAAAAAAGTATTACAAGCGACTTCATTTGCATAATGTTCGTTTTTCGATTAATAGAATTATTTAACTATTGCTCTATAGTTATTTCATCAATAAAAATATAGGATGGACGTCCAGCGCCACTATGCCAACTTGGCAACTCTCCGGCTCCCTCAATAATCACTTTCAAGTATTGCACCTTGGCTTCTGTTTTAAAACTTTTGGTATTGATAAGTATGTCTAGGTGTTCAGTTGGCACCGCATACGATTCTTTTGTAATTTCTTTAAAAGTTTTACCATCAAGAGAGCCCAATATCTTAATGCTTTTTGGAGGAAAGATCCATGATCCTGTATTTTGCATAAAATTCATTGTTACACCCGTAATTGCTTTTTTTCTCCCTAGATTGATCGTTGCCATAAATGCCTGGCCCTGAACTCCGGTCCATCTTCCATCTCTATAATTATTTGAACCCAATCGACCATCAATAAGCGACGATATACCCGGATTATAGCTTTTCCCAAGTTTTACATTAGAATTGATAACAGGATATTCGGAGTTGCCGGTATTAAATATAGCCTTTCTGAATTTGATGGTTTTAATATCACTATTATCAAAGCCTTTTTTAATACTAATAGCTTTGAGTACAGTTGATTTGTTGATTGTAATAGGTTTTGTATAAGTAAAAGATGTAGTACTAGGCTCATCTCCATTTAACGTATAGTAGATTGTAACATCCGGTGTTTCAGAAAGCAGTTCAATATCAAGCTTTCTGTGAAATACCCTTGATGATGTACCAGGATATGGCATAAAGGCTTTAGGTGCAGGAAAATCAATAACATCGTCTTCGTCTGCAGCTATTTCTAAAGGTGCTTTATCTGCTGATTGCCCCCATGCTTGTGACTCAGTGCTCATTTCAAAACTCATATGCCCCCCTTCCATTATATCAGCATATTTAATGAAGGTTTTATTATAAGGCTTTCCGTTTAAAGTTGCTGATTTGATATAATAGCTTTTATCAGAATTGTTTTGCGTTTCAATTACAAACGTTTTTCCATTCTCAAGGTTGATGGTCACTTTATCAAATAAAGGACTGCCGATAATAAACTGATCACTAACAGGATTTATTGGATAAAATCCCATTGAAGAAAAAACATACCATGCCGACATTTGGCCTGTATCTTCATTTCCACTATAACCGTCAGGATTTGCCGAATACATCTCATCAATCACTTGCCTAATCAGCTCTTGGGCACGATCAGGGCGAAGGGCAAAATTATAGGCGTATATAACATGATGCGATGGCTCATTGCCTTGCGCATATTGTCCAATTAATCCGGTTACATCATGGGCATGATCATTATCATTAATAGCGTCTTGTTCAAACATCTCATCGAGTTTAGCAACAAATGCTTCGTTTCCTCCATAAAGCTCAATGAGGCCATTTATATCGTGAGGGGCAAAAAAGGAATAATGCCAAGAATTACCTTCTGTAAAATCACCTGATCCAAAAAGGGAGATAGACATCGGATCAAAATCAGGATTCCAAACACCATTCTCATCACGTCCTCTCATAAAACGTGTTTCCGGATCGAATACATTTTGGTAATTTAACGATCGAAGTGTAAAATGTTTGTAATCCTCTTCTTTACCGAGTTTTTGAGCAACTTGCGCTATGGCATAATCGTCAAAGGCATATTCAACTGTTTTAGAAACCGAATTAGCTTCTTTTTCACGTGGAATATAATTCATGTGCTTGTAATCCTTAAGGCCCTGTCCATCACTCATAGCAGAGTTTACCATAGCCTTATAGGCTTCTTCCTCATTGCCTGTATAATAGTTTTTTAGAATAGCATCAGAAATTACCGGAACTGAGTGATAACCAATCATGGTATTGGTTTCATTGCTCCATAATTCCCAAACTGGTAGTTTACCCGACTCTTCATATTTTGCCATCATCGACTTAATAAAGTCATCGTTTGTTTTTGTATCGGTAATGGAATAAAGTGGATGTAATGCTCTAAAAGTATCCCATAGTGAATAAAGACTGTAATTAGTATGACTCTTTGCCGCATGAACTTTCATATCCATACCACGGTACTCACCATTAACATCCTGAAAAATGTTAGGATGAATTTTAGTATGATACATTGCCGAATAGAATACAATCCGATCCTTTTTGGTACCACCTTCAACTTCAATTTTGGCTAATTCCTTATTCCACTGCTTTCGTGCTTTTGAATGCGTTTTCTCAAAATCAAAGCCTTTATTTTCAGCCTTCATATTTTCCCAGGCATTTTCACTTGAAACAGAAGATAAAGCAACTTTCACAAGAATAACTTCCTGATCACTTGTCTTATAGAAAAAAGCGCCTTTAATATTTTTGCCTTTAGCTTGTTTGCTGTTAGTTGTTGCTACATCGTCAATTGCAATTTCAGATTGAGAAAATGGCTTAGAGAATTCAATGGCAAAATAAACACGTTGATCATTGGCCCAGCCCTGTGAGAACCGGTAACCTTCAACCTTGGTATCTGATATAATTTTTAATTCAGAATCCCTTACATTATCAGATATTCCATGTTTCAAGTCTAGTATAATATGGCTTTGGTCAGACTGCGGAAAAGTATATTGGTGTATGCCAGTACGCAAAGTGGCTGTTAGTTCTACATCAACCTTATAATCATCCAGGTGAACTGCGTAATATCCTGGTGATGCTTTTTCATTTTTTTTATTAAAACGACTACGGTATCCGGCATCAGGACCGCCTTTTGTTCCAGGCAAATATTTTACCTGACCCACAGCTGGCATCAACAAGATATCGCCATAATCAGCTCCACCAGTTCCGCTTAAATGCGTATGTGAAAAACCTATGATTGAACTATCTGATTCGTGATAACCTGAGCACCAATCCCATCCTTCAACACCCGTATCCGGACTTAATTGCACCAAGCCAAAAGGCAGTGTTGCACCTGGAAAAGTATGTCCATGTCCTCCGGTACCAATAAATGGATCAACATATTTACTGTAGTCATACGCCTCCTTGGGGCTACATCCAGCAAAAAATAAAATAAAGCTAACAGCCGCAATAATACTGTTAAAATAATTTGACTTGTACCTATTTATCATACCCATATTATCTCTCCTAATTATCATTTTTCTACTTTATAAACGTATCTGATGGTGGAAACGCCTCTTGCTGCACCCAAAGCTGCTTATTAGCTTTATTTCCCATCTCAAAAATTAATTCACCACCTTGCATTATGTCACTATGCTTAATGTAGGAAGTCTCAAGCGGCATTCCGTTAAGAGTGGCATTTTGTATAAAAATATTATCGTCTGATAAGTTCACCGTTTTAATAACAAAGGTCTTACTATTCTCCAGACTGATATCAACCTGATTGATTAATGGTGTGCCAATAACATACAATCCATCAGTTGGATTAACAGGGTAGAATCCCATTGACGAGTATATAAACCAAGCCGACATTTGACCGCAATCTTCATTACCACAATGCCCACTTGGAGTTGGTGCATACTGGCTATCGGCAATTTGTTTTATAATGGCTTGCGTCTTCCAAGGTTTACCAATGTAATTATACAAATAGCCTACATGGTGACTCGGCTCATTACCATGCGCATATTGTCCAATCATTCCTGTACTAAATATGGGAAGTTTATCATCTTCTTTTGGATAATACGTAAACATCGAATCCAGTTTTTCTTCAAATCGTTTATTGGATCCCAATTGGTCAGCCAATCCTTGAATGTTATGCGGTACAAACCAAAAATACTGCCAGGCATTCGACTCACAATAATCATCAGTATAATTTTTAGCTAAAAAAGGTTTAACGAATGAACCATCCGCATTTAAAGGACGTAAAAAAGAACTTTCTGTATCATAGTGATTTGCCCAATTATTTGATCGCTTCATAAAATAGTCATAATCCCCTTTCTTACCCAAGGCTTTTGCCATTTTCGCTACTGTCCAGTCGTCATAAGCATATTCCATGGTTTTAGAAACGGACCAATTTTCATGCTCTTGGTTTGTTGAAATAAATCCTTCTTCCTTATACTCATCAATTCGCTGAGCATCTTGCATGGCAGATGCCTTGCATGCATCATATAGTTCCTCAGCATCCAAGTCATTTAATAAACCTTTAAAATAGGCATCCACAATTACCGGAACAGCATGGTATCCCATCATCATGTCTGTTTCATTACCTTCGAACGACCAAACTGGTAATAGCCCGGTTTCAGTATAATGTGCCATCATCGATTTAACCATATCAACTACACGATTAGTATGCATGATTGTATAAAGTGGGTGAGCAGCACGAAAAGTATCCCACAGTGAGAATAAATCGTAACGTATGTAACCTTGTGCCTGCTCAACTTCTCCATTAGGTGCTTTATAAAAACCATTATCATCGGATAGTATCCGAGGGTTAAGCATGGTTTGATACAGTGTAGTGTAAAAAGTTTGTTTTAGTTTAGTATTATTGGTTTCAATTGTGATTTTAGCCAACTCCTTGCTCCAGGCATTCTCTGCCGCTGATTTAATGTCGGTAAATAATTGCCCTTTTAGTTCCTTGTTGAAATTTGTAATAGCTCCATCAATACTAGAGGATGCAATGGCCACCTTAACCTCAATAACTTCTTCTTTTGAAGAATCGAAACCGAGCATGATCTTTGTATGTTTGGCTTTAGCTTTCGTCCTTACTATTTTGTCTTCCTCATATAGCTCGTAAGAATCAAATGCTTTTGAGAATTCAGCCATAAAATAAACACGTTGATCGGCAGCCCATCCCGATGACTTTCGATAGCCCACTATGGTATTTTTATCCACAACTTTTATGTAAGTATCAGTTGGACCATCCCAGTTTAAACTATATCCCAAGTCTAATATTATAGCCTTGCCTTCGTCCTTTGGAAAATGATACTTTTGAACTCCTCCACGCTCACTGGCCGTCATTTCTGCTTTTATACCAAAATCCTTAAGCATAACCTGATAATAGCCGGGGGAAGCATTTTCCTGATCATGAGAGAAAACAGAATATGGACGATTACCATTCTCTTTTATTGTTCTGGAACTACGATTGTTAATCGGCATAAACAATAAATCGTAAAGATCACCAGCGCCAGTTCCGCTTAAATGTGTATGACTAAAGCCGCTAATGATGGTGTCGGAGTATGAATAACCTGATATTCGATCCCAGCCGCTTATACCATGGTCAGGACTAAGTTGTACCGCTCCAAAGGGGAATTGAGCGCCAGGGTAGGTGTTACCTGGACCATCAGTACCCATAAATGGATTAACGTATGCTACTAAGTCTTGATTGCTGGAGCCTTGTTCTGATTTATCAATTGAACATGAGCATAAAAAGAGAATAATAAAAATGCAAGATAAAACCCTCATATGATGTATTTTTATTTTTTTCAATTATTATATAATTGAACGATCAATAAGAGATCCAAATGAATATATGAAACTGTTAATATGAAAATATTAAGATTCTTTTTAATAGGTATCAACAATTGATTTAAGTTGAATTTCTTCTTCGAGATCAAGGATTGGTTTCGCTGATTCAAGAGTAACCCGATATTCTTTGTTAGGCATTAAATCAAAGTAGTTGTCGCTCCATTGGCCATCAATGGTGCTTGTGCTCAATTCCAGATTCTTAACAAAAACAGGACTCTTAATAATTAGTTCTGCTATATTCTTATTTGTTTTAATCTTGATATCAATATCGTGTTTTACTAACTCAAGCTCCTTTACTTTAGAGAAAAGAAAGGTATTCTCGGTTTCTTTCGAATCGTATTTGGTCGTCATTACCAATACCAAATCATGTAGCTTATTACCTTTAATTAAATTGGCTAAGGATTGATTTAAGATCTGAACATTAGCATTTGCATCAAGTATCAGGTTTTTCTCTAGTTGCCATATTTGTTTTCCATCCAATGTTATTATTTTCAGAAGACTATGTACTTCCGTTGAATGGATTCTATCTGATATCAGGTGAACTTTTAATTTATCATTATCAAATACAGCACTTGAAATAATAGGTTCGAAAGCTTTTTTAATAAAATACTGCATGGCTTTCCATCGTCCATAATAATCAATTCCGGACCAAGATACAACAGGCCAAACATCGTTAAATTGCCAATATAAGGTGCCCATGTTAAAGGGCTTATTTCTGCGGTGGGCCTCAAAACCAATGCGCATGCCTTCAGCTTGCATTACTTGATTGAGATATACAAAATCTTCAAATTTTTCAGGCATATGATAGTCACGTTGCATGTACTCTTTGATGGTAATATTACCAATAGAGCTTTTTTGATGACTTTTCATAACATCGGAATCGATGTCCCAGTCGTTTTTTTTCGAGAAGCTCTTGATGGTTGACATCGAAGGAAACGACTGAAAACCAAATTCACTCATGAAACGCGGCACATATTCATTAAGCTGCTTAAATTCGTGTTTACCCCACCAAACACCCCAATAATGGTTGTCCGCTATTTTCATGTCGGCTTTATTCCCCCAATTACTAATTGGTGACGAATCGTAATAAAAACGTTGAGGATCTAGCTCTTTTACTTTGTTAGGCAAGAGTTGATTAAATAATTTATCGTAACCCTCAAGTAATTCTTTCTGGTCAGCTTCGTCATAGTTGTATTTATTTTGCCAGCCCCAATTATCCCATCCAACTTTTATTTCGTTATTGCCACACCAAAGAGCAAGAGATGCGTGGTTACGCAGACGTTTTATATTATATTCGGCTTCGTCCTCAATATTACTAAAGAACTCATCATCCGATGGGTACATTGTGCAGGCAAACATGAAGTCTTGCCAAATTAAAATCCCTTTCTCATCAGCCAATTCGTAAAAACGCTGATCTTCATATATGCCACCTCCCCATACACGTAGCATATTCATATTTGAATTTAATGCGTCGTCAAAATTACGTTGATATACAGAATCTGTCATACGCCCTAAGAAACAATCATTCGGTATGTGGTTAGCTCCCTTTATAAATGTAGGTATATCATTCACTTTCAAATAGAAACTTTCTCCAATTGAGTCAGGTTTATTAATAACTTCGATGGTTCGTAAGCCTATTTGCATTGTTTTTTTGTCAACAATTTTATTGCCTATGCTTAGTTTTGAAGTGAATTGATATAGATGAGCCTCACCCATTCCATTTGGCCACCAACGTTCGGGATTATTGATTGTAGTGCTAAAATTAACAGTGTTGATACCTTTATTAAGGAGGATTTTTTGAGAATTATTTTTATTTTCATCAATGAATAATTCAATGTTGGCTGAAGCCTCGATATCTGATTCTATTTGATATGTTAAAGTAATATTGGCTTCATCATCAGCTAACTTATTTTGCACAAACTGTATGTCATCAAAGCGAGCTTCATTCCATGTTTTTATCATTATAGGACGCCATATGCCAGAAGTTACAAACCTAGGACCCCAATCCCAGCCATAATGATAAGGTGCCTTTCGGGTATAAACACTGAGGTGTTCTTCTGATCGGTCATTATCGGCCGGATAGGTGTATTTTGATTTTAAGTGCTTTGGCAACGCCATTTTTATTGGCGAGTGAAAAATAAACTCAATCTTGTTTTTGCCAATAATCAATAAATCCTTTACTTCATGGCTATATGCCAGAAACATGTTTTTGCCTTTTAACAGATGTTGGTCATTTAGTTTAACATCGGCGTAGGTATCCAAGCCTAAAAATTCCAACTCAATATGCTGCTGCTTAAATTGTAATTCGTCAATAGTAAATTCTCCGCTATAATGCCAGTCTTCATGTTCAATCCATTGCAAACTATCTTCATTAGTCCCATAAAATGGATTATTGATTAGGTCATTTGCTTCCAAATCGGTATGTACATTTCCGGGTACATTGGCGGGCATCCAATTTTTGGTGCCCACTTGCTTAAACGACCATGTTGCATTTAACTCCCTTCTTGTTGCCTGATGTGACTCGGAACAAGACATAAACAATAATGTACTTAATGTAAATAGTGAGATCCAAACAGATGATTGACTTGTCATAGTTATTGTTTTAAGTGCGCGCTATTCGTTTAAGTGCTATTATTCAACTTTTTAACGAGCTTCATTGCCTTAGATATTTTCTTGCAATCCACTGTTACTTTCTTGTACTCCTCGGCTTCAATATTACCCATAGAAAGACGTGGATTGTAAAAGGTCATTCCTGATTTAACCAACTTTGTTGCTGACATATGATAATACTGAGCTTTTGTCGAATCATGCAGCTCTTGAATATTACTTGCATTGACACCACCACCAACTAATATTTCAATTTTCCCTCTGGAAAGATCAACCAATTCTTTAATCACACTCTGCCCTTCTACTGCTTCATTTTCAAGGCCTGAAGTAAGAACGGTATCAACACCAATACTAATTAAATCTTTTAGCGATTCTTTGTGGTTTTTTGACATGTCGAATGCTCTATGAAAAGTAAATTTCAAAGGTTTTGCTAATTCAACAAGTTGTTTAGTACGCTTAGTATCTACACTGCCATCGGGACATAAACAACCGCATACTACACCGCTTAGCCCTGCTTTCTTAGCATTTATAATGTCCCTTTTAATGATATCGAACTCATCATCTGAATATAGGAAGTCACCACCTCTGGGTCTTATAATCGCATATACATTTTTATGTCCACATAACATGGCAGCTTCCATTAGACCAAAACTTGGAGTAGTACCACCTTCCTTAATGTTATCGCACAATTCCAGCCTGTCGACATCTAACATTACCGCCTCTTTAACGCCTTCAATATTATAAGTGCTAATTTCTAATTTTATCATTGTTTAAATAATCTGTAAGCCTTGAATTTGGCTATATCTACTTAATACATTGTCAATAGGGGAAAGCTCAGTAATTAGTACATTCAGTTGATCAATTGAGATAATACTAAAGTTCTGAACTGATTCGAGCTTTTCACTTAAGGCAACTGACACCACTTTTGCGCTTCTTTCAGCCATTTTTCTTTTAACTAATACTTCCGATCTGTCAATATCTGTTAAGCCACGATCAATACTTAAGCTGCGAGTTCCTATGAAGAAAATATCTGCATTAACTTCATTTAACAGATCAATGGTATCGGTTCCAACGGTAATTGGTACACCAGGGAGGAATTCTCCACCCAAAAAATACGTATTAATATTCCCTTTAGTAACCAATTCCGAAGCAATTGGCAAACAGTTCGTCATTACCGTTAACTTTATATCGTTAGGTAATTGCTTCGCAATTTGAAGGTTGGTTGTGCCTCCATCAATAAAAATTAACATATCGTCTTTTAACAAGGTAATTGCTTTTTGAGCAATTACCTCTTTTTCGCGGGCAGCAAAGATCTTTCTGTCATCATAGTTCATAGGTATATACGATGCAGAATTAAATAAAACGGCTCCTCCATGAACTTTTCTAATAAGCCCTTTATTGGATAACTCTTTTAAATCTCGGCGAATTGTATCTTCTGATACATTTAGTTCGATACTTAATTCAGAAGACAGTACTTTAGAAGATTGTTTAATCTTCTCAAGAATACTGTTTTGGCGTTCTTCTTTTAACATTTGAAGTTCAGTTTTATAGAAAAATTATTTACTCAGCCGATAATACAATATAAGCCGATATATTCCAATGGTTGAGCTCATTTTCTTTTTCGGCTTGCGCTTCCGGAATTCGAATAGTAATTGTATTAGACTCCGGGTTTAAATTATCAATATCAAACACAAACGGTACAACTTGTGAGCCAGGGCACCAGTTTGACCTGGAATAGTCAGATGATGCAATAAACTCATCGATCTCCATTTCTTTTGTGTCACCTGTTTTTAAGTTGCCAATACGGGCTGTTCGTTTCTCTGTCCAAACACCCGAATGTGGATTAAATCGTCTGAAAGATGCACAATCATTTCTCCAGGGAATGCCTTTATATATTTCCTGTCCATTTATACAAATACTATTTTCCTTCTGTACGAACTCATCTCCACCGCTATGGCCACCATGCCCTGTTGTAATGTAATATAATTGAGCCTTGTTATAGCCTTCAGGTATCGAAAAGGTATATTCTAAATCATTTCTGCTAAATCCATCATACAGTCTTTGTGGGTGGGTGTAACGACAAGTGTTTACCAAGGGTATTACTTTTGTTTTTTCTTTTGGATAAATTTCGGCCTTAGTCTCTTCAAATTTAAGTTTAGCCGAGAGTTCATAACCTTCTTTAGTCCATACATCAATGAAGGCTCCAATCCAAACTTCACCCTCAAGTTCACTTACAAGGTGGGTTATGTCCTGATCCCATACCACTGATTCCTCCCATTCAGGAATGTAGACTGGTTTCCGTTTGTCCAGTTTTGGGTCATTTGAAAAATAGCCTACTCCAAAAGGTGTCATAAAGCGCATTATTTCAACAGCTGGTAAATAATTTTCATTTGGGATAACACCAGGAAATAGATCTTGATCTGTATTATTTTCAAAGAGCTTTACAAAGCTATTATTTTCGATTAAGAAGTTTATTTCGCTGCTCTGAGGAATAAGAAATAGTGAACCTGTTTTATCCCATGGGTCTCCAGCAGATATTACTGTAGTTTCAATACTTACTCTTACATCTTTTGAATATTTCGGTAAGTTAATTTTTTTCAGAATGATACGCCCATTGTCAATTTTTATAAGTGTATCCTGCAAGTTTGTGCTGTTTTTATCAGGGTTGAAATTAATAGCTTGGTCGTTAAATATTATAATATCCTTATTGCCAATTTGTTGGTTAATTGGTTTGCAAGCAAGTGTAAAAAATGCTAATGTAAGAAAGGTGATAATATTACTCATAATGAATTACTTTATTTTAATGTGTAAATTTATGATTAATGTCCATTGTTTAGCTTTAATTATTCGTATTTTAAGATAGGGTCTTGATTAAATCTTTGAAAATCAGGCATTAGTGCTAATTCTGTTAAGAATTACATAGAAGCAATTGATACGTGTAAAATGATTTTATTTTTTTACAAATGTAATTCAAAAGTACAGTTATGTGCATTTTTGCGGTTTATTTTTTTGAAAAAAAGCTATTTCATGCAGGTTTTTAACTTTTATCTATTATTTTTTAATTTATTTTTCATTTGTTATGAGTTTAATTTTTGCATTGACTTCGTTGTGAAATGCAGTGTGTGTTTATATTTCATTAGGGTTTTGTTAGCTTTTTTGATTGATTATTATAATGTGTAATTAGAAGTAATGGTGTAGTTAAAGACAGCTTATTTACTTATTAATTGACCGTATTTTAGTTGTTTGAATTAAAATATGCATATATTTGCAGGAAATTACTTGAATGTGCATTTTTGCTGAGGAATCTTTAATTGAAATAGACTATTTTTTATTAAATAGTTTTAGATAATATTTAAAAAGTAGTAGTGGATAGCTGTTAAGATGCTTTTGTGAAGTTATTTACGTTAAATATAAGTTTTTGACATTCGAAGACGGTTGTTAGCATTAATTAGTTATTAACATTTAAAAACAAATCGTATGAAAAAAAATGTAAGTTGGTTTAAAAGGTATTTGTTACTGATACCAACATTTATTCTTGGGTTATTTGTGTATGCTCAGGATTTAGATATTAGTGGAACTGTTACTAGTTCCGATGATGGACAACCTATGCCAGGCGTTTCTGTAGTTCAAAAAGGAACAACTAATGGTACAATTACCGATATAACAGGTGCTTATGCTATCCGTGTTCCGCAGGGTTCTACTATAATCTATTCCTTTATTGGGATGGCTAGTCAGGAGGTTGTCGTAGCATCTTCTGAAATACTAAATATTAGCCTTGTTTCAGAAGCCGAAGGATTAGATGAAATTGTCGTGACTGCACTTGGTATAAAAAGAGAAAAGAAGTCTTTAGGGTATTCGGTTCAAGAAGTGCAGGGGGAATCATTATTAGAAGCCCGTGAGAATAATGTTGCTAATGCTATTGTTGGTAAAGTGTCAGGGCTTCAGGTTGTCAAGTCTAGTAACGGGCCGGCTAGTTCTTCAAAGATAATATTACGTGGTAATAACTCATTAGGTGGGGATAACCAACCCTTAATTGTTGTTGACGGAATTCCAATGGATAACTTTACTGGTGCTGCTAACAATGATTACTGGAACCCGTCGCCTGATATGGGTAATGGATTAGGTGATTTAAATCCGGAAGATATAGAAAGCATGTCGGTACTAAAAGGTGCCTCCGCTGCTGCTTTGTATGGATCACGTGCTGGTAATGGCGTTATATTAATTACTACTAAAACGGGTAAAGCAAAGAAAGGTGTAGGTATAACCTATAATGTTACTGTTGGTTTTGAAAACTTAGCTTCAACACCGGAATTTCAAGATGAATTTGGACAAGGAGCGGATGGTATATATGATGAACTTTCAGGCTCGAGTTGGGGGCCGAAAATAGCGGGACAAGATGTTCCAAATTGGGAAGGGGTTACAGTACCTTTGAGAGCCTATGATAATTTAGGTGCCTTTGTAAAAACAGGAGTAAACCAAACTCATAATGTTTCATTTCAGCAGCAAGTTACTGATGGTACATCCTTGTATTCATCCTTGACTTACCTAAATGATGATAGTAAAATACCTGGTGCTAAACTTGAACGAACTAATCTCTTAACACGTTCTGTCTCTAATTTTGGAGAAAATAAAAAGTGGACACTAGATGTTAAAGTTCAATACATTAATTCAAAAGCTAAGAACAGACCGATTAACGGTTCTAATATCTCAAACGGATTTGGAACGATGTACATGTTGCCACGTAGTATTGATGTTACTAATTTTGAAAATCATACTGATGAATTTGGTAATATGATATGGTATACTCCTAGTAATGCAGTGAATCCTTATTGGGCGGCCGACAATAATCTTAACTTTGATAACAGAGATCGTTTTCTGTTAAATGGAGTGTTAAAATATCAGTTTACAAACTGGTTAACAGGTGAAGTTAGAGGAGGTGCTGATCTATATACAACATCTACAGAATCTAAATTGTACGCAGGAAGTCCTTTGTCAAGCACAGGACGCTATAGTTTGGGTAAGAAGACCTTCATTGAAAAGAATTATAATGCACTTTTAACAGCTCAGAAGGATAATTTATTTGGGAGGTTTGGCGGATCGGTTAGTATTGGTGGCAACCTGATGTCACAAGAAAGTAGCGGAATAAGCTCTAGTGCTGGGGAGTTGGAAGTGCCTAATTTATTTTCACTTAATAACGGCAAAAGTAATCCAACCGTAGGTCAAACTTTTCATGAACGAAAAATGAATTCCTTATATGGGACCATGCAAATTAATTACGATGCCTTTGTCTTTGTGGATGTTACTGGCCGTAATGATTGGTCATCTACTTTGAGTAAAGATAACAGATCATTCTTTTACCCCTCGGTAAGTACATCATTGGTTTTTTCTGAGCTGATTGATAGACAGTTCGATTTGCCTTCATGGTTTAATTTTGGTAAGATAAGAGCTTCATTTGCGACAGTAGGTAATGATTTAGATCCTTATAAATTATATAACCATTACACGATTGGTAAAGATCCTAATGGAAATACCACCGCGAGTAACAATAGTGTAAAATATAATTCTGATTTGAAGAGTGAATTGATTAAATCTACTGAATTTGGTATCGATGCCCGATTTTTTAATAATCGCTTGGCGGTCGATTTTTCATGGTACAAATCGAATGCAACCAATCAATTAATTCAACTTGATCTTGACCCAACAAGTGGATACAATGGTGAAATTGTGAATGCTGGTAATATTCAGAATAAGGGTTTTGAGCTAATGTTAAACGGTGAAGTGCTTAAGTTGGCAAATGGTTTCCAGTGGGATATGAATTTAAACTATTCCAAAAATGAGAATACCATTGTTGAATTAACTGAGGATGTAAAACAGTATGGACTTGGTGGATATGATAATGTGGCTATTTTAGCTGTTGCTGGTGGTGGATATGGCGAAATTTGGGGAACTAAATTTGCACGTGTTGAAGATGAGTTAAGTAAACATTATGGTTCTGTAATAGTTGATTCTGACGGAAACCCAACAGCAACCAGTGAAAAGTTTTTACTAGGAAATCAACAGCCTGATGCCATGTTAGGATTCTCAAACACCTTTTCGTATAAAAATTTATCTTTTAGTTTCTTAATTGATGCACGTATAGGTGGAGAAATGTTCTCAGGCACTAACAGGGCACTTCAAAGTGTTGGTAATGCTGCAGAAACTGTTGTTAATGGAGCGCGCGAGGACATCGTTTATGATGGTGTTGTAAGTAATGGTTCGGGTGGATACACTGTAAACACGACAGCTGTTTCGCCGCAAGCTTATTGGCAGACAATTACTTCTCGATCAGGTAACTTGGGTATTGGTGAAAATAATATTTATGATGCAACAAATGTTAGATTGAGAAATGTTTCGTTAAATTACGTACTCCCACAGAAGTGGATAGCCAACACCGTTTTTCAAAGTGTAAAGGCTGGTGTTTCAGCTAATAACGTATGGTTAATAACCAGCCATTTAAATGGTGTAGATCCTGAATCCGTTTATTCAACTTCAACCAATGCTGTTGGCTTTGAAAATTTATCAGCACCTACGTCACGCACTATCTTTTTCAACTTATCAGTAAGTTTCTAACAACTTAAATATCATTTAGAATGAAAACAATATTTAAAATATTTGGATTTCTTTTAATTCTAACATGTACATTAGTTTCATGTTCGGATTTTGAAGAAATAAACATTAACCCAATGGCTGCTACGTCTGAACAGGTTCAGGTAGAGTACTTTATTAATGGTTCTATTATTGGAGCCCAACAGGATCCTCACATCCAAGAAAGAATTTTTGTATTGTATTGGAAAGATGCTGGTAGAATGGATCGAATTGGTATTTTGTCCGAAGGATCTTATAGCGATGGATGGTCAAACGACTATTACCGTTATGTGAATAATTGGTTAAAAGATGCCAATAATGCGATTAAAGTGGCAGATGAACAGATTGCGGCAGGAAATATTAAAGAATATACGTCTAACCTAAAGCAAGTTGCTCGCATTTGGCGTGCCTATCTAATGAGTGAGATGGCTGATAATTTTGGGCCAATACCAGTTAATGGTTATCAGGGCGTTAATCCTGAATATAACAGTGTTGAAGATGTGTATGATTATCTTTTAATTGAATTAAAAGAAGCTGCTAGTGCATTAGATCTAGAGGTGACTAATCCATCTGGTCTTAGCGATAAGGATCCTGCTTTCGGTTACGATTATGAGAAATGGAAAAGATATGCAAACTCAATGAGAATGCGCCTTGCTATGCGTTTGTCAGAGGTTGATGCAAGCAGAGCAAAAACAGAATTTGAAGATGCTGTTAAAGGCGGTATGTTTATTTCTTCGTTGGATGAAAACTTCGCTGTTCAAGAGAAAAGTGGTTGGGATGCATTATCTGGAGTTATGTCGCGAGAGTGGAATCATCAATATCTATCTCCAACTTTAAATAATATGATGGTAGGCCTTGGGGGCATATTGTCATCAGATATGTTAGGTGATGATAAACATAGTATGATTAAGCCAGCTAATTACATGGGACTTAAGTACGACGATCATTTTACCTCATACACCAATGATCCATCGGCAGGTTTCTGGTTTGATGGATTACATAACACTATTGACCCTCGTGCCTATGCTTTATATAAAATTCCAGGCGACTTTGATGATCCTGATTTTAATTTTTACCCGTCATGGTCAAGTGCTTCTAAGAATGTTAAAAGACCTTTGCTAGGTAATGAGAATGATACCATAGCACTAATCGATGCAACATTACAGTGGAATGCACCAGCTATTGGTGACTGGGGCGAAAAAGGTTCAAAAAATAGAGCTTATTGGTATCCAGGAACGCTACCTCGTTTAGCTCATTCTTTTAGAAACAACACTAATAAGCGTGTGTTTTATGGTGCATGGGAATCGTATTTCCTAATTGCAGAAGCTGCCGTTAGAGAATGGAGCGTACCACTAAGCGACCAGGTTGCATATGAAGAAGGTGTTAGACAAAGTTTTGAGTATTTAGATGTTGTAGAGTACGTTGGAGATTATCTTTCATCTACAGATTTCAATAGAGTTGGAACTTCGGTAAGCTTCACTCATACTACAGAACCACCATCATCGGTTGTAATGGATTACACTGATGGCTATACTGATGTTGCAAGCTCCATTAATTTTACTTACCCTGAGAATACCATTTATGAAAATGGAAATGTAAAGAATGATAAATTAACAAAGATCATTACTCAGAAATTTATTGCTCAAACGCCATGGTTACCTTTGGAAACATGGAATGATCACAGAAGACTGGGTTTACCTTTCTTCGAAAACCCAGCTATTGAGAATCTAATTCCTAATTTGCCTAATTTGACAAAGGAAAACTACATGACCAATAGTGTTGGGGTGTTTCCTCAAAGGTTAAAATACCCTTCAAACCTTGAAAATAACGTACCGGATGGTTATCAACAAGCAGTCGGTCACTTAGGTGGAGATGATGATTTATTCACACCTCTTTGGTGGGCTAAGAAACAGTAAACTAACAAACACCTCACTTATCAAATCCTTGAAGTTTCGACTTCAGGGATTTTTTTATTTCTTCTAACTTTTTGAATTAAAGGACTAAAATGTAGCTGTTAAAATCTCATTAATACTTACTGTTAGTAATAATATTTCATTGATCTAAATAGAGTTTGTTATTTAATTCCACACGCCGAGTTTTAATGTCTGCTTATTATCATATTATAGAGTCGATAGGATCAATATAAAAATGATTTGTTTTCGTTTGTTTTTTTTGTAAAAAAGAGGTGCCGACTCTATGTCTTTCTTTGTAAGAATAATAATTATACCCACCCGCTAAATTAATATTCTAGAACGACATTTGGTTTCAGAAATTTAGTTCGGTGAAAATTACTATGGGTTAATATGTGTAGTTAGTTGGTGTGTGATTATGTGTCCGTAAAATAGGGGATTACGAAACTAACGCGACCTAATCTGTCCTTTATTTGAATGGTGCGCATCCTATAATGTGCCAATAAAAAGGCCTAATAATGGCTCAATATGTCCTTTGTTCTACTCAAAAACAACTGATATTGCATCTGTATATTATGGCAAGTTAATAGATGAAGAATAAAGTTAAAAAACGTAAAACGGACCCTACTATTAAAAAGCTAAAAGCAGTGACTTTCATAATGTATGCATTGTTATTGCTATTGGTCACTGGTATAATAGTACTATTTCTACATTGATAAATGGCGTTTTAATAAGGGATGATTACTACAATTAATTAATTACAAGTTATGAAAAAAAGATTTAGATTATTTTTACAATTCAGTGTGTTTGCATTTCTATCGCTATTTTTTGTGATAGAAGCTAGTGCACAGTCCAAACAAGTAAGCGGACAGATAAAGGACTCATTTGGGGAGTCTCTTCCTGGTGTTTCTGTTGTTGTTCAGGGGACAACGAACGGAACTATTTCTGATATAGAAGGGAAATATACCTTAAATGTAGACGCCAAGGACGTTTTAGTTTATTCATTTATTGGTATGAAATCTCAGAGTATTAATGTTGGTGATCAGGTGACTATAAATGTTACGCTCCTGGATGATGCTATTGGGTTAGATGAAGTGGTTGCTATTGGATATGGTACGATGAAAAGAAGTGATTTATCTGGTGCGTCTACAACAATTAAGGCAGATGATTATAAAGATATGCCGGCAACTGACATCGCTCAGTCTATTCAAGGTAGGGTGGCAGGAGTTTCGATCTCACAAACATCAGGATCTCCTGGAGCAACAACGAAAATCCGTATCAGAGGGGGTAACTCAATGTTGGGCTCAAATAATCCATTAATAGTATTGGATGGAGTTGCAATGAATATTGATATAGGCGATTTAAATCCGAATGACATAGAATCGATGGAGATATTAAAAGATGCTTCATCAACTGCAATTTATGGTTCAAGAGGTGCCAACGGAGTAATTGTGATAACTACTAATAAAGGACAATCTGAGAAAATGAGAGTGCAGATTAGTTCCAATTATTCTTTTGATCAAGTTGCAAATAAATATGATTTATTAGAAGCTGCACCTTATGCTGAATTAATAAATGCAATGAATAGTTCAGATGTGTTTTCACCTTCTGAGATAGAGAACTATAGAAGGAATGGAGGAACAGATTGGCAAGATGAAATCTTTCAACAAGGTTATACTAGTAATAACCAAGTTTCTTTATCAGGAGGTTCAAAAAAAGTTAAATATTTTATGTCAGGTAGTTATTTGGATCAGAATGGTTTACTGATTAATACAGGGCAGAAAAGATATTCTCTTAGGTCTAATGTTGATGCGCAAGTAAGTGACCGTTTTCAGGCATCATTTAATGTATCGATAACTAAAAGTGAAAAGAATAATAATGATGATATGGCTGGTTCCAAAGGTAGCCCCATTTGGAATTCACTAATATGGTCACCTACTGAACCTGTATATAAGGAAGATGGTAGCTATAACATGAATGACCAATATGGTTCAATTGGACTAAACCCTTATATGGTTTCTATGGAGCGTAAAAGGGATGTTTTTGAAACCATTACAATGGCTAATGCTACTTTTAAGTATGAATTAACAAATAAATTGCAGTGGAGTGCAATATTCGGGGTTGAAAACAACGATATTGAAAATGCCGAATTTATTAACCGTTATGTCCGAACTACAACAGGTTCATCAAGAAGTTATGGCAATTCTTTATTTGCTCAAGCTAGTACGTTTCTGACCTATAACAATACCTTTAATAAAGTACATAGATTAACTGCTATGGGAGGGTATGAACAGTCTTCTCGGACATTTAAAAGTTTTAGTGCCAATGGTTCAAACCTTCTGTCAGAGTCTGTAGGGTATCACAACCTAGCATTAAATGCTTCACAAGGAATCGCATCTAACTATGAACGATGGGCTTTGCGATCTTTCCTCGGTCGTGTTGCCTATGCTTATAACGACCGTTATCTTTTAACAGCCACATACCGAATGGATGGTTCGTCTCGTTTTAGAGATGATAATAAATTTAGTGGATTTCCATCTGCTGCAATTGGATGGAGATTAAGTGAAGAAGGCTTTATTAAGGATATGGATATGTTTCAGAATCTTAAATTAAGAGCGAGTTGGGGTATTACAGGAAACCAAGCGATCAGGCCATACGGCACCATGGCACTGTTATCACCATTTACCTACTCTTATGGTACTCCTACTGGATATACTGGCTATTCACCCGTAGGTGCTGAAAACCCAGCATTAAAATGGGAAGAAACAACGCAGTTAAATTTTGGTTTGGATTTTTCCATGTTTAATGGTCGATTAAACTCAACAATTGATGTATTTAAGAAAAATACAGACGGATTATTGCAAGCAAAGGCTTTACCTTCCTATAATGGTGGTGGTACCGTTATTCAGAACATAGGTGAGATTGAAAATAAAGGTTTTGAATTTATGGCAGCCTACGATATTATCAGAAAATCTGATTTAAAATGGAATGCCGCATTTAACATTTCTTCAGTAAAAAACAATGTTGTTTCTATTGGAGATGAAGATCAAATCTTTCCGGGTAGTTCATATGGTGGTGGATTTTTAGATAGTAAGATTTTTGTTGTGAAACCAGGAGAATCGTTGGGGTCATTTTATGGATATAATTTCGTAGGTATATGGCAAGCTCATGAAACTGCAGAAGCCGCTAAGTTTGGATACATGCCAGGAGATTCGAAATATGAAGATTTAAATGGAGATAATGTAATTGACGGACAGGATTTACAGGTTATAGGAAATGCCATGCCCGATTTTAGCTGGGGTTTAAACAATCAAATCAGTTACAAGAATTTTGATTTTAATGTAATGATAGAGGGAGTACATGGCCGAGATGTCTTGAACTTAGGGTATGCTGCGGCAGGTGTTGCTGTAGGTGATGCGCGCTCAATTACTTTAGCTGAAGCAGCTAACGCTTGGACAGAAACGAATACAAATACGATATGGCCTAAGTTAAATAGTTCAACAAATGTGGATCATATTAATTCGTCTAAATGGCTTCAGGATGGAAGTTATATTAGGCTTAGAAACATAAGTGTATCTTACCGTTTACCTAAAGATTTAGTTAAGATAGGTGATTTGAAACTATCAGTTAGTGCTCAAAATTTATTGACTATTACTGATTACAAAGGGTTTGATCCTGAGGTGACTTCTACTGGTGGAAGTGATATTGATCAAGGATTAGATCTTGGTTCTTACCCTTCTGCAAGATCTTATACTTTGGGTATTACATTAAATTTCTAATTGATAAAGATTTAAAATAATAATGGGGTGAGTAGTGTTATGTCATATAAAAATGACTTTAACAGCGAGTTTCATACTATAATTAAAGAATAAATTTAAACAGATGAAAAAATATATAATATATTTATTTGCACTGGGGATGTTTTTTTCTTCATGCTCAGATGATTTTTTAGAGGAAGATCCGAAAGGAAAATTAACCAGTAACGGTTTTTTTAAAAGTGCGTCCGATTTGGAGTTTGGCCTTGTAGCCATGTATAACAAGGCGAATGCGGTTTATAATCAAAGTCAGTTTGCTACGGTTTTAATGGGAGGCGATGATGTTACAACTCGGACTGGTAGTAACAAAGGGCCATTTCGTGAGTTTGATACTTTTTCGGCAACTGATGCTAATCCATGGATGCATTGGGGACAAGCATATGCCTGCGTATGGTCTGCTAATAACGTGATCGTTAATTATGCCAATGCAAGTGAGGCAAGTCAAGACGAACGCCTTGAAGCTGCCGGGCAAGCTTATTTTATAAGAGCTATGAGTTATTACTATTTAGTTCGAGTTTGGAATGAGATACCTCTTATTACTGATTTACAAGTGAACTTAGAAATCCAAAAATCAGGCCCAGAAGCAGTATATGAGCTAATTGTTCAGGATTTAAAATATGCTGAGCAATACCTTCCTGAATCTTGGGAAGGTATTAAAAAGGGAGTGGCTCCTACTAAAGGTTCTGCTATGGCACAATTAGCATCAGTATATTTGTCAATGGCAGGCTATCCACTTAAAGATGAAGCTAAATATGCTTTGGCTGCCCAAAAAGCAAAAGAGGTAATGGACGATGCAGGCCTTTATGGGTATCGTTTGTTAGACGATTTCGCTGACTTGTGGACGAAAGATCAATTTAATGACGAGATAGTGTTTGGTTTGTTTTATGATCGTAACATTGCGCCATGGACTTGGGAAAATGGTAATATGAGAGCGCCACTCGCCTCAAAACCAGAAGAAGAAGGTGGTTGGGATGATTATTTCTCTGAAATTAATTTCTTCAATAGTTTCCCTGAAGGGCCTCGTAAGGATGCTACATTTCAAACTGTTATTAGACCAGATGCCGAAACAACCCTTGATTGGACCGAAGGTGTTCAAAAGCACCCTTACTATAAGAAGATGCGAGATATGAATGGTTATAATCCGGACGAGCCATGGGCTTGGGTAGATTGGTGGTCGAGCCGTACCAATATCGTAATTAGATATGCCGAAGTTTTATTAATCTATGCTGAAGCGCAAGCGATGAGTGCTAACCCTAATCAGGCTGCATACGATGCTATAAATGCAGTTAGAAATCGTGCTGGATTAGATGATTTACCTTCTGGATTATCAAAATTAGACTTTCGTGATGCCGTGGTTATGGAACGTTCGTGGGAGTTTGCTGGTATGGAAATTAACGCAGCCAGATGGTATGATCTTGTTCGTCTGGAACGCGTAGAAGAAGCTGCTCAGAATAGGCATGAATCAGAGTTGCCTATTTTGAATGCACCAACTAAAGATGATTATTTTGCCAGTATTCCAATTGGTGAAAAATTGATAAATCCAAACTTATAATAAAGCGTTAGCTTAAGGAGGGTGTTAGGGTGATTATTTACAATTAATAGTTTGATTTTTTTGGATTTAATAATCATGTATTTGTAAAGGTATCATCAGAACATTCTCCATTTTAATTTTATGTAGTAAGTTTCCAGATGTTATTATCCAAACTCTTCTAAAGAGACATTAATTGGGTTTTTTAAAGTGAATATTGTAAGTTATTTATATGAGGCGAAGTTATTTGAATGATGATGATGAGTAATGATATTGAAAGAAATTTGATGAGTTTGGTGTGAGTGATTTGGTAATTAAATCAATAGAATTGCAGTAAATATAACTGTTCGATAGGCTGAGGATTAAAAAACTTGTGGAGAAAGTTTTTTGATATATATATATGAAAGATAAGTAAAGCTTTATGATTGGATCGGAGTGTGTAAGAAATAGATGGATGAAGTACTTTAGTATGATATTAGTACTGCTTTTTATAGCTGATAGTATTGCGAGTCAAAATGACTGGGAAAATCCTGAAATTTTTAAAAAAAATAGAGAGGAAGCAAAGGCAACATTTTATACTTTTTCAAGTGAGAAAAAAGCCTTGGAAAATAAAGTGTCAAATGGCGAGTTTATTAAATGTTTAAATGGGAAATGGAGGTTTAATTACGCTGAAAGAGTATCTCAAAGCCCATCCGATTTTTACCGTTTAGATTATGATCATTCTACTTGGGATACTATTTCGGTACCGGGCAATTGGGAGTTAGAAGGGCATGGGTTTCCTCATTATACAAATATCATCTATCCATTTCATAAAAATCAACCTAAAATTGCAGATAAGTACAGTCCAGTTGGATCATATATAAGCTATTTTCAAGTTCCAAACAACTGGGATGAACGTGAAATTTATATTCAGCTTGGTTCAGTTAAATCAGGTTTTTACATTTGGCTAAATGGGAAAAAGGTAGGTTATAGTCAAGGTTCAAAATTACCTGCCGAGTTTAATCTGACACCTTACCTAACAAGAGGTAAAAATAAGTTGGCCATTAAAGTATTTCAATTTACTGATGGAAGCTATCTGGAGGATCAGGATTTCTGGCGATTATCTGGTATTCAGAGAGATGTTAATTTAATAGCTCGTCCTAAAGTTCATATTCGTGATTTTGGGGTTAAAGCTCTATTAGACGAGCTTTATACAGATGGTGTACTAGATCTTGAAATCGATCTTTTGAATAAAAGTAAGAAAACGGCAAAGAATTATTCTGTAGAGTACAAATTATATAATGCAAAAAACAGCCTTGTTATTAAAGGTAAATCTGCAAAAGTCTCTCTTAAACCAGGTGCTGAAAAAAAGATTTCTTTACACGACGGAATTCAAGCTATTAAGAGATGGTCGGCAGAAGAACCGAATCTTTATCAGCTACTTATCAGTCTCAAAAATTCAAAAGAAGAAGTAGTAGAAGCAAGTTCTATAAACATAGGGTTTAGAACTTCCGAAATAAAAGGAGGTCAATTATTAGTAAATGGTAAGCCCATATTAATAAAAGGAGTGAACCGTCACGAACACGATGAGTTATTTGGTCATGTAATAAGTGAGCAATCCATGGTAGAAGATATTAAATTGATGAAACAATATAATATCAATGCGGTCAGAACAGCTCATTACCCGAATGACCCCAAATGGTATGACTTATGCGATAAATATGGGATCTACTTGTATGATGAAGCAAATCTGGAATCACATGGGTATGGTTATAATCCAGATGAGACATTAGCCAATAAACCGGAATGGAAGGCCCCACATGTTGAAAGGTGTGTGAATATGGTTGAACGCGATAAAAACCACCCTTCTGTTATTGTTTGGAGTTTAGGCAATGAATCAGGAGCTGGTGATAATATGCTTGAAGCTTATAAAAAAGTGCATGAAATAGATGAAACGCGACCGGTTCACTATGAAAGAGCTGAAATGCAAACAGCTTTAAAAGAACGACAAACTGATATTATTGGTGTTATGTATCTTCCAATTGAGAGTGTGAAAAAAGATTGGATTGGAACAGATATTGAACGACCTTTTATTTGGGCTGAGTATGCTCATGCAATGGGAAATAGTACCGGTAATTTTCAGGAATATTGGGATTTGGTGGATTCGCATGATCAAATACAAGGTGGTTTTATTTGGGACTGGATGGATCAAGGGCTTGTAGCATATAAAAATGGAAAGAAATATTGGGCTTATGGTGGGCATTTCGAACCTGAAGGCGTTCATCATGATGATAATTTTTGTTTAAATGGGCTTGTCGATCCAGACAGAGCTCCCCATCCGGGCTTGTTTGAGGTTAAAAAGGTGTATCAGAACATTGATTTCAAAATCAAAGATATAGCTTCTGGAAAGGTAGCAATTAAAAACCGACGGTTTTTTAAAGATCTTTCTGATGTGCTTTTTAGCTGGGAACTACTCAAAGAAGGGATTGTTGTAAAGTCAGGCCAATTTGCGTCAGGAGCAATCGCACCTCAGGCAGAGCATGAGTTTAAAATCGGATACGGAGAATTGGAAAAAGGAGCTGAATATTACTTAAATATTTCAGCGATTAATATGGTCTTACGTCCATTTATTGCCATTGGTCATGAATTGGCCAAAGAGCAAATTCAATTGAGCCGAGGAACTTTAAAGAAGACTATTAATGAAAGTAATTTGCATCTTACTTTAGGTGAAAATGAGAATCTAATTACTTTAGTAGGGAAGGACTTAAATATTTCTTTTTCTAAAGCTAACGGAGCCTTAAGCTCATATATAATAAATGGGTTTGAATTGATAAAGAGTCCACTAGTTCCTGACTTTTGGAGAGCTCCAACTGATAATGATTTTGGAAACAATATGCCGGAGCGTTGTAAGGTGTGGAAAGAAGCATTGACTAAAGCTGAGTTGAAGAAAATTTCTACAACTCAAATCTCTGATAAGGAGGTTTTAATTGAGTCAGTGATAGAGCTACCTTCCATTAAGGGAATACTTAATGTTGACTATCGCATATTTGGCAATGGACAAATTGATGTGGCTTATACTTTTAGTGCATCATCCGATAGCTTGCCGGAAATACCACGCATTGGAATGGTAATACAATTAGAAAAGCAGATTGATAACCTTCAGTTTTATGGCAGAGGTCCATGGGAGAATTACGCCGATAGAAAATCAGCATCTTTTATGGGGATATATGAATCTAAGGTTGCTGATCAATATTTTGCTTACAGCAGGCCTCAAGAGAATGGCCATAAGGTTGATGTTCGTTGGATGAGTTTACATAACCATACAGGAATGGGGCTTAAGATAGTCGCTATTGATCAACCATTAGAATTTAATGTTTTACATTTTTCAACGAGTCAATTAGAGCCTGGTTCGAAAAAGCAATTGCGCACCCCTCTTGATGTGGAAGAAGGAGATTTTGTAGAATTACATATCGATCATAAAATGATGGGCCTGGGAGGTGATAATAGCTGGGGAGCTAGGCCGTTAGTGCCATATTTGAATTATGCGAATAAAGTGTATGAATATGAATTTAGTCTTGTGCCAGTGTTTTGATTTTAACTATCGAATTGCACGTTTTTATCATTATAGAAACAAATTTCACTAATTCACTTAAAGATGAAAAAAATGAAAAACAAATGGATTATTTTATTTTCTATGGTAATATTCATGGGCTGCGAAGATGTAGCTCAAGAAATTACAGATAAATCATCATCTGAAGTTATCCAAGCCCCATTAGCAGGAAGTAGTTATCTGAAATCAGCAGGTGACTTTCAATTGGTTTGGCAAGATGATTTTGATGGATCGTCGATTGATGCCTCCAAATGGAGTCGGATTTCAGAAGGTACCCCCGACTGGAAGAATTATATGACCACTGATGATCAAGTTTATGATGTTTCAGGTGGATATTTACATTTAAAAGGGATTGTAAACCCAAATACACAAACTGATCCAAGACCTTATTTAACTGGAGGAGTGTGGACTCAGGGTAAACTTGATTTTACCTATGGTAAAGTTGAAGTGCGCGCTAAGATGGAATCGGCACAGGGGTGTTGGCCAGCCATATGGTTGTTGGCTAGCACTAATACATACGGTGGATGGCCCGATAATGGTGAAATTGATTTGATGGAACATCTAAATTTCGATGGTTTTATTCATTCAACTATTCATAGCAAAATAAAGATGTTACCAAGTACCAAGACTGCAAAAGCAGTTGTTGGGCAATTTAATACATATGGTGTGGAATGGTATCCAGAAAGAATAGTTTTTACTCTAAACGGAGTTAATACCTTTACATATTCAAGAGCCTTAGGTGCTGATTGGAAGCAGTGGCCATTTGATCAGGATTTTCACATTATATTATCTCAACAATTAGGAGGCAGTTGGGTAGGAAATGTCAATGCAAGTCATCTGCCTGTTGATTACGTAATTGATTATGTGAAATATTACGAATATGCACCTAGTTCTGTTGCTGCACCACCTTCGGGATTGAACCAATATTTAAAGATACAGATGAATGGCAGTAATGTTAATCAATGGAGTCATTTAACGGAGGTTACACTTATTAATGAAGGAATTGAATATGTTTTGCCTTTGGGACATAATGCACCAACTAATTTGGGAGATGGTATGGGTGTGAATGGAGCAAGCTCTGGTTATTTTGGCTTAGATGCGAATGGTCAACTGGAAATTGATTTGGGACAAGGCTATGCATTCGACGCTATAAAACTTGGTGTTTATAATACTGATCATCGTATCTACCAAAATGTAGAAGTGTCAGTGTCAGCTAATGGAATTGCATATGGAGCATCTGTTATTCATGATGTCCAAAACTCGAATATCTTTAAAGTTAATACCAATCCACCAGCTAATCAATACATAAAAATCCAGATGAACGGTAGTACCGCAAATACATGGGATCATTTAACAGAAGTCACACTAATCAGTGGAGGGACTGAGTTCGTACTATCATCAGGACATGACGCTCCAACCGTATTAGGTGATGGTATTGGTGTTAATGGAGCTAGTTCGGGTTACTATGGGCTTGATGCCAGCGGGCTACTGGTAATTAACCTGGGGCAAGCAATTGTTTTTGATGCCTTAAAATTAGGTGTATATAATGGAGATAGTCGTACTTACCAGAATGTAGAAGTATCTCTTTCTGTAGATGGAGTAACTTATGGTACTGTACAGTCACATAATATACAAAATTCTCAAATATTCTTTTGATCTGATACTAAACAACAGCTTTTCTCAGTGAAGAGAATAGAATTAAAAGTAATGAAATAATGCTAAGTTCAGAGTGACAGAGCTTAGCATTGTTTTTTAAACTATTGATTCACTTAAGTGAATTTAACCCACACACGCATATGAGAAAGAGGGTTGCAAAATACCTCGACAGAGCTATTCTTCTATTGTTTGCATTAATTTTATATAGTGCTTATTCAGATGAAGATTCCAATGGTGACCCCAAGCCCATCATCTATAAAGATGCTGATAATTTAAATTTAGCACTGACTGATATCTATTCAAATGTAAATGAGTTGTTTGCTCAGGTGGATTGCATGCTTCCTTACCTACGAAGCGATGATATAACGGTCATTCAGGGAAGTTCATCTCCTTATATTTCCTTTGACCGCTTTAATGTTCTTTCCTGTAATGCGCTAAACAGATGTTGGGAGCTTACTTATTCAAGCATTCGGTCAGCAGATTATATTATTTATAATGCCCATCAGGCCATAAAAGCCACACTGGTCCGAAGTCGATTTTTTCCCACATCCTTATTATAAAAAGATGCGAGACAGAGAAGGGTATGATCAGGAGCAACCAGGGAAAACGGTAGATTATGCGTCGGATAGAACCAATATGGTTATTCGCTATGCCGAAGTTTTGCTCATTTATGCAGAAGCCAGAGTCATGTCATCAGGCCTTGATCACTCAGCTTATGATGCCATTAATGCCGTGCGAAACAGAGTCAGATTGAATGTAAATACAAGTTTATCCTCTTTGGCCTTCTGTGATTCTTTAGTGATGGAACGAGCCTGGGAGTTTGCTGGTTGTGAACCGATCACCGCTAGGTGGCTTGATTTAGTGCGCCTGGAGAGGGTGATGGCTCAACGTGGTAGTCAGGAAGGGAGCTTATACAACCAACCAAAGAAGACTACTTTATGCCAAGTCCAAATCAAACAAAGTAACATATTAGAATGATTTTAATTATTAAAATAAATAATTATGAATTTATTAAATAACAACTTTAAAAAAATATGGGTAAAGTGTTGTCTTACTTTATTAATAATAAATAGTTTAGCTATAAGTATTTCAGGGCAAGTAAACCTACTTTCAAATCCCGGTTTTGAAACTGGAAATACAGAGGCTAACCTTTGGGGAGGAAGTTCACTAAGCTCATACAATTCATATTCTGGCACCTATGCTGCTGAATTAAAGGAAAGTGATGCTCAATGGGGGGGCGGATTAGAATGGAGTCTTACTGGTTTAAAGAATAATACAACATATGAGTTTTCTGCTTGGGTGTATACAACAGGAGGAACTGAAATTATTGGAGTGAAAAATTATGGAGGAGCAGAATATAGCTTGTCGTTTGGTAATTCATCATATCAATTACAAACAATTACGTTTACTACAGGACCCTCAACTACTACAGCCATTTTATTTATCTACAATGCACCAGGTGGGGCTTCTGTAATTTATGCTGATGATTTAAGTTTAACTGAAACTACCTTTGAATATAATTTAATATGGAACGATGAATTTAATGTTGATGGATTAATAGATACCTCCAAATGGTTTACCGAACGAGGATTTCAACGCAATAATGAAGAGCAATATTATCATTCAGATAATTTAATTCAAAAAAATGGAAATCTTGTGATTTCTGCCATTCGGAAAACTATTGCTAATGAGGATTATGATCCTAATTCTAATGATTGGAAAAAGAACAGACAATATGGTACTTGGACATCGGGAAGTATTGCAACGTTTGATCGGTTTAAATTTTTGTATGGACGCGTAGAATGTAGGGCTAAGGTTTCTAATTTGTTAGGTACATGGCCTGCAATTTGGACAGTTGGAGAACCCGATCCTGGAGCAGGTTGTAATGAGTGGCCTGCATCTGGCGAATGCGACATTATGGAAAACTATAATGGAAAAATTTTAGCAAATTATGCCGTTGCAGGTTCTGGTAGGTGGAATGCTAAATGGGATAGTAAGGCGATAAATGTAAGTGATTTAGGTATTAATAATTTTGCAGATAACTATCATATATGGACACTGGATTGGCATAAAGACAGAATGGCTATTTTTGTTGATGGAGTATTGATTAATGAATTTAATCCGAATACACAGAATAATTGGGATGCATTTACATGTCCTAATGCTACGCCTTTTAAAGAAATTCCGCAGGTGTTATGGTTAAACCTTGCACTTGGTGGTAATTCAGGTGGAAGTACAGATGCATTGCCAGATAGTACAGTTTATTTAGTTGACTATATTAGAGTGTATCAAAAGAATACCATAGTGTCTGTTCCTGAACCTATAAACCTTATAGATGATCCAGGTTTTGAGACAGGTAGCTCTTCTCATATATGGGGTGGATCATCAGTTGATAATATTGAAAAGTATGCAGGAAACTATTCGGCCGAACTAAAAGATAATTCTATTTGGGGTGGTGGTTATGAATCTCTCATTTCTAATTTATCTCCTAATACTACATATACCTTTTCTGCTTGGGTAAAAAGCAGTGGTGGTTCTGAGGTTGATCACGGAAGAGTTGGAGTTAAAGATTATGGAGGTACTGAGATTTATAAATCTTTTACTAATATTCTTTTTGAACAGAAGAGTGTGCAATTTACAACTGGAGCCACTAATGTATCAGCAAAAATATATGTATATAACCCGACTGGAGGAACAAGTATTTTGCATGCAGACAATTTAAAATTAATTGCCAGTTCAAATAGACTTAAATCAAAAATGAAACTACCAAGAGAGGATAGCGCCTTTGTCAACGTTCAAAATAGCATTGTTAAGATCTATCCAAGTCCTGCAAATAATTTTTTAAACATCAAGCTTAATCTAGAACAAAATGAAACAGTAACGGTTTCTCTTTATAATACAGAGGGTATTGAAGTTATTAAGCGTAATTGTGGTAGGTCAGAAAAAAATAAGATATTTCAGATTAATGTGTCAAACCTACCATCTGGTATGTATATAGTGAGATCTATCATAGGTAGTGCAGTATATAACCATAGTGTTATTATTAATTAACAAAGTATTATTAGCACTTTAATTAATCGTATTTAAAGTGCTAATGTTTCCGTCTTTACGCAAGTTCATATGTAGAGAATTTAAGAAAATGGTTTCATTTCTTATTTGTACTATACTTCTTTTTGCGTCATGTAGTTTTGCTTAATGTTAATCAAACTTTCAATGACGATTTTCTGCACAATAGTGCATAAGTTTTTAATAGGTAAAAGATGTTTGTAATAATAAGAAAGGTTTACTTTTTATTATTTTTGTGTAAATAATATAAAAATGATGAAGTTGAGATATTTTTTGTTGATTTTTATATCTTATTTATCTTGTGTTTTATATTCTCAGGATTATCAAATAAGTTACCTTTCTATTCAGGATGGCCTTTCGCAAAATGAAGTCACTTCAATAGTTGAAGACCAGTATGGTTTTATTTGGTTCGGAACAAGGGGAGGTTTAAATAGATACGATGGCTATATTTTTAAGCATTTTAAGCCAGAGAGTGGAGATGGAAGTGACCTGTCAAGCCCTTCCATTGAGTCACTGTATTGTGATTCAAAAGGGCAGTTGTGGATAGGAACCAAATCTGGCGGACTTAGTTTATTTGACCCTAAGTTTGAACGTTTTATAAAAAACACACAATTAAACAACTTACCCACACGTATTACGTCAATTACAGAAGGGCATGATGAAAATATTTGGCTTGGTACCTGGGCTGAAGGCTTATGGAAATACGATAGAGATAAGGATAGCCTTGTTCAAACTATTTCCAAAACAAATGTTAAATCGTTAATTTCAACCAAAGGTGGTTCTGTTTGGGCTGAAACCAAAGATGGATTATATAACAATATAAAAGATAAGATTGTAAAGGACTTTCAATCTTATAATGTTGAGGTTGTTGACATGATTGAAGATGACAAAGATCCTATAATATGGATAGTTGGATGGAATATGCATTTGGTCAAGTACAATTATGTTACTAATACGATTAAACAATACAAAATTAAGGATGTTAAAGATCAATTGTACGAAGATACCTATTCTTTAAGTTTTGATTCGCAAGGCAATATTCTTGTTGGAACATGGGGACAAGGTTTATATGTTTTTGACAAAAAAGAGGAAGAATTTAAGCACATTGATATTGAACCACGATTCACCACAAAATCTTCGATCAACTATAAAGTAATTCTCGATATTTATAAGGATTCAAGCTCTAATATATGGTTAGGAACGGATGGTGGAGGCGTTGTTAAATTGAGTAGAAAAAGTAACTTTACATCAATTGGAATTAAAACCGAACATAAGGTATTAAGACGGCATGTAAATGTATTTTTTATTGATTCCAAGGGAAGGAAGTGGATCGGTACAAGAGGAAGTGGATTATATGTTGCAAAAGACGACGTGTATAAAAAGGTTAATTTTTTGCCAACAGACGATCTATATAAAGCACCTATCATTATAGTTAAAAATATATTTGAAGATGATAATGGAGAGGTTTGGATAAGTATTGATCAAGGCTTATTCATTGCTAAGCAAGATACGAACAAGAACTTCAGTTTACAACCTGTAAGTAGTTTTAGTAGTGAAATTGACACGATTCGGAAAGCACATGATGTCCTATTTTATAAGAACGAAATATGGGTTGGTACTCAACAACAAGGATTATTTCATTTTTTAAAGAATGGCACGGAATATAAATTAAATAAGCATTATAGTAGCTTAAAGATAGGGGGGTATATTCCAGATAACAGAGTTACATCTGTATTTGTTGTAGATAATTCACTTTGGATATCGACCTACAAGGGACTTTTAAAATTTAATCAAAAAGATTCTTCTTTTGTCCCAGTAGAAAAACTTTTGAGACACAAAGAGGAACCTTTATGTAATATCATTCTATCAACTCATGAAAATAATAATGACATATGGTTTGGAACACCCTGTGGGTTGAATAAGCTGTATGCGAATGATGACGGCAGCTATGGCCTTGTCGAGATGACAAAAAAGGATGGATTGTTGGATGATTATATCAATGCTATATTGAATGACGAGAAAGGCAAAGTATGGGTGAGTACTAATGCAGGATTATCTTGCATCGATTATCAAAAAAATGAGATTTTAAATTACATCGTCTCGGATGGTGATGGTGTTGTTAATTTTTCAGAGTCAGCTAGCTTTATGGGGGCTGATAATAAAATGTATTTTGGAAATTATGAGGGACTTACGTATTTTAATGATCGAGATATTGTTGATAGTCAGAGTGATCCAAAGTTTGTAATTGCGGGCTTCAAAATATTAAATGAGAATGTGCCTGTTTCATTAGACGGTGTACTTACTAAGGGTATTAATGAAATGGACACTTTGGAGTTCTCTTATTTACAAAAAGAGTTTTCATTTGATATTGCATCTCTAGATTTTAATACTCCAACTAAAAACCAATTCAAATATCAACTCCAAGGTTTTAGTGCCAATGACGAATGGATTAACATTGGTAATCGACATCATATTTCATTTAGTAATTTATCCGCCGGAGAGTATGTACTTCATTTCAAATGGACCAATTCAAATGGCGAGTGGAGTAGTGATAAGAAAAGTATAGTGATAATTATTCATCCTCTAATATGGAGAACTTGGTATGCACTTCTATTTTATATTCTTATTGCGTTTGGTGTAATGATTTTAATAATAAAAATACAAATTAAACAATCACGATTAAAAGATTTAGTTAAACATGAGAAACGAAATCGAGAAGTAGATCAGGAAATTATTGATTATAAATTACGGTTCTTCACAGATGTTTCGCACGAACTGCGGACACCTTTAACATTAATATCTGCACCTATAAATGAGTTAATATCAAAGGATTTATCAAAAGAGGAACCTAGTTTTATCATGGATAAAATACAAATTGCAAGCCGAAATGTGGGTAAGCTAAATAATCTGATTAATCAAGTTTTAGACTTTAGGAAAATTGAAGTAGATAAAATAAAACTCAATTTAAGTGATCAAGATATTGTGAGTTTTATTGTAGAAGTTGGTAAAGACTTTCAACAATTGGCCTGTGAAAATGAGACTGAATTTACTATAGAATCAATTAATGTACCGCAGATTGTAAGATTTGATCAAGAGCGATTACAAATCGTGCTGCATAATTTATTATCAAATGCCTTTAAATATTGCAGTAGTTCTGGGGTTGTAAAGTTATCTATTGATAAAGTTATGAATGAGATTCATATCAAGGTGTGTAATGATGGTAAAGGAATATCTAAAGAAGATAGTGAACATCTTTTTGAACGATTTTATCAAGCGAGCGGCAATCAGAGTGTAAAGAATTCGGGAATTGGCCTTAGTTTAGCTAGGCACATTCTTTAGTGGTTTATACCTTTGATAATTAAATGATTATCACTATCTTGATGATATAATAAAACCCCGAAAACAGGCACTTTTGCCATAAATCGGGGTTTGTTATTTTTCGAATAGTGATAAAATTACAAAGTATTCCAGAATTTCAAACTCATCTTCCTCTTTTTTCTATTGAGGATAATTTTCAGGTTGTTTATAA